>CANHGA010000132.1 GCA_947460085.1 Synechococcaceae cyanobacterium | reverse complement strand
TGCAGCCGGTGACGGCCGGCAGCGCCACCCTCAAGGACGCCACCAGTGAGGCCATTCGCGATTGGGTGACCAACGTGGAAAGCACCCACTACATCCTGGGCTCCGTGGCTGGCCCCCATCCCTACCCGATGCTGGTACGGGATTTTCACGCCGTGATTGGCGAGGAAGCCAAACGCCAGTGTGCGGAGTCCTTTGGGCGTTTGCCCGATGTGCTGGTGGCCTGTGTGGGCGGCGGCTCCAATGCAATGGGGCTGTTTCACCCGTTTGTGCAAGACACCTCGGTGCGGTTGTTGGGCGTGGAAGCCGCGGGAGAGGGCGTGGCCTCGGGACGCCATGCCGCCACCATCACCGAAGGCCGGGTGGGGGTGCTCCATGGCGCCATGAGCCTGCTCCTCCAAGACAACGAGGGCCAGGTGCAGGAGGCCCATTCGATCAGTGCGGGCCTGGATTACCCCGGTGTCGGCCCTGAGCACAGCTATCTGCGCGAGATCGGCCGGGCCGAGTACGTGGCTGTCACCGACCAGCAGGCCCTGGATGCCCTGCGCTTGGTGAGTGAGCTCGAAGGCATCATTCCCGCGCTTGAAACAGCCCACGCCTTTGCCGCCCTCGACACGCTCTGCCCCACCCTTGCCCCAGGCACGGAGCTGGTGCTCAACCTCTCGGGCCGCGGCGATAAGGATGTGAACACCGTGGCCGATCGCCTGGGAAGTGCCCTCTAGGGGTGCCCTCTAGGACCGTTGGCCCCCCGTCGGGCTGGTGCTGGCTAGGCCAACAGCCGTTCCAGCACCCCCGCCACCGACCGCACGGCCGCATGGGCCGTGGCGTAGGCCATGCGCATGGGGCCGATCAGGGCCACCTGGCCGCGGCCCCCATCACCGGTCAGGTAATCGGCTTGCACCACGGAGCAGTCCCGGAGGGCGGCGTGGGGATGCTCGGCCCCAATCCAGATGCCGCCCTGTTGCAGCACCTGCTGGGGGGCGTCTTCCACCAGTTCCACCAGGGGGCGCAGGGTGGCCGTTTGGCTGAATTCCGGTTGACCCAGCAGGCCCGCCAGGCCCGTGGCTACGGCGCCCCCACCGGCGGTGAGGCCTACTTTTTGGTGGCTCTGCAGGGCCTGGCGCACCAGCCTGCCGCTGCGGTTGAGCTGGGGGGGCAGGGCGTTCCAATCGATCTGGCCGCCCTGGCCCAGTTGCAGTTGGTTGCCGGCCCAGCGCTCGAGGGCCGGCAATTCGTCGCTGGCTTGGGCGGGTAGGCGCAGGTTGAGGCTGGTGGCTGCTGCCGAGCCGCCCACCAGGAAGATCAACAGCCGTTCGCCACTGGGCACCAGGCGCAGGGCGTGCAGATGGCTTTGGGACCGTTCAGGCCGGGTGATCAGGCTGAGTAACCCGGTGAGATCCGCCAGCCGGCGGCTGAGGTGAAGCAGCAGGTCGTCGAGGGCCGCCCATTGCAGGCTCAGACCGGTCAATTCCCGGTCCAGTTGCAGGGCCGCGGCCCCTGGGGCCGGCAGGAGCTGATCCACGTAGAGGCGGTAGCCCTGCTGGCTGGGGATGCGGCCGGCGGAGGGGTGGGGCTGGGTGAGCAGGCCCTTCTGTTCCAGGGCTCCCATGGCCGACCGCACCGTGGCGGGGCTGGTGGGTAGGCCAAAGCGCCTTACCAAGGTTTGGCTGCCCACGGGCTCCATGGTGTCCACGTAGTGGCGGACCGCCAGCTGCAGCACATCCCGCTGACGGTTGGAGAGTGGACGGGAAGCGAGGCTCTGCAAGGGGCGAGGCTCGGGCTGGGTATGGATGGACTCTTGATCCGATCGTAAGGATGCAGCTGCCGCACCGGCGCCGCAGCCCTCTTCCCAGTAGCGCAGCTTCTAGTAGCGCAGCATCTAGTAGCGCGGCACGCTGCGGTCCACGTCCACGCTCCAGGCATCAATACCGCCCTGGACGTTCCACACGCTGCCAAAGCTGTGCTCTTCGATCAGCCAGCAGGCGAAATGCCAGCTGCGCACCCCCGCATGGCACAGCACGGCGATGGGCCGATCCCGGTCCAGTTGGGCGTCGATGCTGGCCATCCACTCGCCCGAGCGGCTGAGGGGCAGATGAACCACGGGGTAGGGCAGCCGGGCCAGTTCCAGTTCCTGGTCTTCCCGCACATCCACCAGCTGGATGGATTCCCCTTGGGCCAGGCGCGCGTGCAGATCCCGGGCGCGGATCGTTTGAGGGGTGGCCATGGCGGGCAAACGCAGGGGTAAGGGTCAAGATGGGACCCATCCTGCGTTGGGCGCATGAAGGCCCGCCCCTTCCTGGCGGTTGTGCTTGCGGTGGCGTTGTCGCTGCTCAGCCTCGGCATCGGGGGGTGGTGGTTTGTGTTGCATCACTCCCCGCTGCAATTGCAAAACCAGGCCCTGGTGGTGCCGGCCGCCGCCCGGTTTGTGCCGCGGCTAACGCCGTTGAGCCTCTATTGGCTGGCCGATCCCGAGCAGCCTGTGGTGTACGCCCGGGCGGTGGCGCCGTCGCGGCAGCGCCGTTTGGCGGCCGATACGGTGGCCCGCCTGCGCGATGGGGCCTTTGCTGCCGCGGGCATCGACTACGCCACGGAATTAGCCAGTTGGATTGGTCCTGAAACGAGCCTGGCCCTGGTTTCCGAAGGTCCCGGTGATGCGCCCCAGGGCTGGTTGTTGGCCCTGCGTAGCCGCAATGGCGATGGGGCCCGTCGCTTTTTGCAGCGCTTTTGGCAAACCCGCAGCCTCTCAGGCACCGACCTGCAGATCACCAGCTACCGCGGCATGGGCCTGATCAGCGGCCGCGGTGCCCTTGTGGGGGCTGGTGATGCCCCTGTGCCCTTGGCGACGGCCCTGATCAACGACGACCTGGTGTTGATTGCCTCGGGCCGATCGGTGTTGCAGCAGGCCCTCGATGTCTCCCAAATCGACGACCTCAACCAGGCGGCAAGCCCCCAGTTTCTCCAGGGTTTGCAGCGCCTGGGCGAAGGCTCTGCCCTGCTCACCGCCAGGCCCGAGGCCCTGATCGAATGGTTGGGCTTGCCCGCAGATCGGCTGGTTGCCGGTGGGCTCAAGGATGTGATGGCGTCCCTGCGGCCCGAGCAGCGCACCTTGGCGGCGGAGGCCTGGTTCCAGCTGGCGGAAGGCAGCCTCCCCTGGAGACCCCTGGCTGATCAAAGCCGCAATGGGGCCCTGCTGGCGGCGGTCCATGGGGAGGCAGACAGCTTGGCCTTGCTGCAAAACCCAGCCGCCTGGCCTGAGGCCCTGCAGGGGCTGCTCCAGGGCGTGTTGGCCGGGGCTGGTTCCAGTCCAATTCCGGCTTTGGTGGCGGCGGCCGATGCCGGACCGCTGCTCTGGACGGACAGCCCGACGGGCTGGTTGATCGGTACGGGGCTGGCCCAGCCAGCACCAGAAACCTTGGATCCGGCCCTTGCAGCCCAAGGTCTGTTGAGTGCACCTTTGACCGTTGAAGGGGCCCCTCCCCTGCGGGTCTGGACCCACCTGGAGGTGGGCCCAAAGGCCGCTGCGGCGCCCCCCTTGCAAGCCAGCCTGGAAGGGGCTCGAGCCACGGAAGGCACGATCGCTTGGTGGGGCCAAGACCTGGAGGTTTTGAAGCAACAACGGGAGTCCCGCCAGGGCCCCAAGCAGCGCCAAGCCCAGCTCGCGGCCCTGGAGATGGCCAAGGCGCCCCTGCAGTGGGCCCTGGGCCCGGCCAAGGCCCAGGAGCTGTTGCAGCGCTGGACCACCTGGCGCCTGCTCTCAGGCCTGGCAGGCCAACCCTTGGCCGCCTCCGTCGATGGGTTGGCGGTGGGCTTGGAGAGTGAGGCCAATGCGGTGCACCTCAAGGCCCGGTTGAGTTTTGGTTGAGCTTCTGCTGCTGCGCCACGGCATTGCCGAAGAGCGGTGCCCAGAGCGGGTGGATGGGGAAAGGGCCCTCACCGCTGTGGGCCGCAGCCGCACCCGGGCCGTGGCTGAGCGGCTCGTGCAGCTCGGCCTGGGCTGCGACCAGTTGGTGACGAGCCCCCTGGTTCGCGCCCGCCAAACGGCGGAAATTGCTGTTTTGGCTGGCCTTGTGGCCGAGGGATCACCGTCTTTGAGGGTTGAGGCCGCCCTGGCACCAGGGGGTGATCCCTTGCCCCTGGTGGCGGAGTTTCAGCGGGCCGCTTCGGCCCAGAACGGGCTTCTGCGCCTGGCCTTGGTGGGCCATGAGCCGGATTTGGGGGCCCTGGCAGCCCAGTTGATCGGTGCGCCCGAGGGAGCGATTGCCCTCAAAAAGGCTGGCATTGCCCTGCTGCTGCTGGGGCCTGGGCGGGGCCAGTTGAAGCTGCTGATGGCTCCCCGCCAACTTCTCGGCACCCTCTAGCGGCATCCCCTAGCGGCAGCCTGCGCTACGGCACGGGGAAGGCCGCCAGCCCTAGGTTCAACCCATTGCTCCGCGCGGGGAAGCCCCAAGGCATGGCCAGTTCAGCAGTAGGGACCGCAGCCCCCGTGTTTCGCCCCGGCCTGGAGGGGGTTCCGGCGACCCAGTCGGCGATCTGCGATATCGATGGCCTCCAGGGCAAGCTCACCTATCGCGGCTACGAGGTGGGAAGCCTCGCCGCCAACAGCAGCTTCCTGGAGACGGCCTACGTGTTGATCTGGGGCGAGTTGCCCACCGCAGCGGAGCTGCAGGCCTTTGAAAGCGAGGTGCAAATGCACCGGCGGGTCAGCTTCCGGATCCGCGACATGATGAAAAGCTTCCCCTCGGGGGGGCATCCCATGGATGCCTTACAGGCCAGTGCCGCGTCCCTTGGGTTGTTCTATTCCCGGCGGGCCCTGGATAGCCCCGACTACATCGCCGCGGCGGTGGTGCGGCTCATCGCCAAGATCCCCACGATGGTGGCGGCGTTCCAGTTGATTCGCAAAGGCCAGGACCCCATCCAGCCCCGCGACGATCTCGCCTACGCCGCCAACTTTCTGTACATGCTCACGGAACGGGAGCCCGATCCCCTGGCGGCCCGCATCTTTGATGCCTGCCTGATCCTGCACGCCGAGCACAGCCTCAACGCCAGCACCTTCAGTGCCAGGGTCACCGCCAGCACCCTCACCGACCCCTATGCAGTGGTGGCATCAGCCGTGGGAACCCTGGCGGGCCCCCTCCACGGCGGCGCCAACGAAGATGTGCTCGAGATGCTCGAGCAGATCGGCACTGAAGATCAGGTGGAGCCCTGGTTGGATCGGGCCATCGCCGAAAAGCGCAAGATCATGGGTTTCGGCCACCGGGAATACAAGGTGAAGGATCCCCGGGCCGTGATCCTGCAAAAGCTGGCCGAAGAGTTGTTTGACCAATTTGGCCACGACCCCCTCTACGACCTGGCCAAAAAGCTGGAAAGCCTTGCGGCGGAACGGCTGGGGCCGAAGGGCATCTATCCCAACGTCGACTTCTATTCCGGCCTCGTCTACCGCAAGCTGGGCATCCCGGAAGACCTCTTCACCCCCCTCTTTGCCATTGCCCGCACCGCCGGCTGGCTGGCCCACTGGAAGGAGCAGCTCGGGGCCAACCGCATCTACCGACCCACCCAGATCTACACAGGTCAGGCCGAAAGGCAGTGGATTCCGCAAGGGGCCCGCTAAGTTGAGCCCCATCTGAGCGGCCGTCATGGTGACCAACCCGGCTCTGGCGCAGGTCGCGCAAGTGGGCCTTGATTTGGAGGGCAGTTTTGAGCTGGCCATGCGGAGCCTGGGGCTAGGCCCAGGGGCTGCGCACCTGCTCTGGCTGCCCCTGCCAATGGTGCTGGTGCTGGTGGCTGCGGTGGTTGGCGTGCTCGTCAACGTATGGCTTGAGCGCAAGATTTCTGCTGCAGTACAGCAGCGCATTGGCCCGGAGTACGCCGGCGCGTTGGGGGTGCTCCAGCCCTTGGCCGATGGCATGAAGCTGTTGTTCAAGGAAGATGTCATTCCAGCGAGGGCCGATGGCCTGCTGTTCACCCTCGGCCCGGTGTTGGTGCTGGTGCCCGTCATCCTCAGCTGGTTGGTGGTGCCGTTTGG
>CANHGA010000131.1 GCA_947460085.1 Synechococcaceae cyanobacterium | reverse complement strand
TCGTTGCATCCCCCAAGACCTGGCCAGCGCCCTGGGCACCTGGGCCGGCGACACCTTGGTGGTGGGCCTCTTTGCCAGCGGCGACTCCAATGGGGAAGACCCCCGGCGCCAGATTTTGACCAACCTGTTTGGCAGCGAACTGCTGCAGCGGCTCGAGCAGCGCCAGTTCAAGGCCAAACCGGGCGAAAGCGTCAGCCTGGAGCGTCTGGGGGCGTCCCCCCAAACCCTGATCCTGGTGGGTCTGGGCGAAGCCGCAGAGTTTGATCTTGCCGGGCTCAGGACGGCTTGTGCGGCAGGCGCCCGCGCCGCTTGTGCGGCAGGCGCCCAGGATCTGGCCGTTTGCCTACCCACCGAGGGCCTGGGGGCTGGAGCCGCGGCCCGCGCCATGGCCGAAGCCGTGCGCCTGAGCCTGTTTCAAGACCAGCGCTTTAAAAGCAAAGCCGAGCCCAAAGCCCTGCCCAACCAGGTGAGCCTGATGGGCTTGGAGAGCGATCAACAGGCCTGCTTCGCCGCGGTGGATGCCACCTGCGCCGGTGTGGAGCTTGCCCGCCAACTGGTGGCCGCCCCTCCCAATGTGGCCACCCCCCAGCACCTGGCCGACACGGCGGCCCAGATCGCCCAGACCTATGGACTGGAGCTGAAGGTGTTGGAGCGCAGCGATTGTGAAGCCCTGGGCATGGGGGCCTTCCTGGGCGTCGCCCAGGGCTCGGACCTGCCCCCCAAATTCATCCACCTCACCTATCGCCCCAGCGGCCCGGCCCAGCGCAAGGTGGCCCTGGTGGGCAAAGGATTGACCTTCGATTCCGGTGGTTACAACCTCAAAACGGCTGGCTCCCAGATTGAAATGATGAAGTACGACATGGGCGGCAGCGCCGCCGTCTTGGGAGCAGCCCGCAGCATCGCCCAACTCCAGCCCGCCGGCGTGGAGGTGCACTTCATCGTGGCCTCCTGCGAAAACATGATCAGCGGCTGTGCCGTGCACCCCGGCGACATCGTGACGGCGTCAAATGGCAAAACCATCGAGATCAACAACACCGATGCCGAAGGGCGCCTCACCCTGGCGGATGCCCTGGTCTACGCCTGCAAGCTCGAACCCGATGTGGTGGTGGATTTGGCCACCCTCACCGGAGCCTGCTTGATTGCCTTGGGTGAGGAAATCGCCGGGCTGTGGTCCAGCAGTGATGGCCTGGCCCAGGCCCTCGTCAACGCCGGGGAGGCTGGCGGCGAAGCGCTGTGGCGGATGCCGCTTCGGCCGTCCTATCGGCAGGGTCTAAAAAGCCCCGTCGCCGACATGAAAAACACCGGACCCAGGCCCGGTGGCTCCATCACCGCCGCCCTGTTCCTCCAAGACTTCGTCAGCCCCAACCTGGCCTGGGCCCATCTCGACATTGCCGGCACGGTCTGGAGCGACAAGGAACGGGGGATCGATCCAGCTGGAGCCACCGGATTCGGGGTGCGCACCCTGGTCCAGTGGATCGAACAAGGGGCTGCCGCAGCCACCTAGGTTGCTGATCAAGCACCGTGTTGTTTAACGACCATTGCTTTTATGGCTGTTCAAAAAATCCGCTGGTACGTCAAAGCCCAACTGGGCGTTCTGCTTCTCCCCGCTGGCCTATGCCTGTTTGGTGAAGCGGTGATCCGCAAGGGGATTCAAGCCCTGGCAGCCTCCGGCAAGGTGGAAACCCTCACCAGCCCTGGGCCCTGGTTTTGGTATGGAACCCTTGGCCTCATCTTGATCAATGCTGGCGTGGGCCTCATGATCGAGAGCGGCTTGTTGCGCGGCTATCCGCGCAAGGTTCAACCCAGCAACGACCCATCAAGCCACCACTAAGCAAGAAGCCAGTCAATCAAGCGGCCAGTCAATCAAGCAGCTGCCTTGACGCCCTGGCCCACCAGGCTGGGCCGCACCTGGCCTGGCGCCTCAAGCGCATGGTTTTGCGCCTCAAGCGAACTGCCTGGCGACTCGAGGGCGTAGATCTGCCAGCGGGCCCGCTCAGCACAGAGCGGCAACAGGCGATCCAAATCATCGGAAGCCTGCTTCGGACTCTGATAAGGCCCGACATGGCGGGTCTGCAGACCGTCTCGGATGGTCAGCAGATACATACAGACCCGGGCATTTTGGGACGATTACGTTAAGCACGCCCAAAGGAGCCTGATCTGGTCAAAAAGCTTGTCCAGACAAGGGTTCTGGGATTTTCAGACTAAAATCCCCTTCAGCTTTTCCTCGGATTTTGGCTCTGATTTTGGGCCGGTTTTTGGACGGGTTTTGGGCCAGCCGCTTGGGGGGCCTTGCCTGACCAGGCCGCGCCGGAACGGGCTCGCTTGCCCCAGATGCCATCCAGGCGTCGATCCCGACCGCAGGCCCAACGGTAGTAGTTGTATTTGACGCTGTTGCGCACGGCGTAATGCTGGTGATAGCCCTCGCCGGGCCAGAAGCGCTGCAGGGGCTTGATCTGCACCCGAATGGTGGAGGCTGGGCGATGCAATTCAGCGGCGGCAGCCTTGAGGCTGGCCTCGGCCTGGCCTTGCTGCACCTTGGAACTGGTGAAGATCACGGGCCGGTAGGAATCTCCGCGATCACAAAACTGGCCGCCGCCATCGAGGGGATCCACGTTGCGCCAATAGCTCCGCAACAGGGTGGGGTAGCTGATCCGCTTGGGATCAAACCGCACCAGCACGGCCTCCTGGTGGCCTGTTTGCTCTGAAGAAACCTCGCCGTAGGTTGGGTTATCCAGGTGGCCTCCGCTGTAGCCACTGACGGCCTCAACCACCCCTGGGAGGGTTTCAAGGTCGTGCTCAAGACACCAAAAACAACCACCCGCCAGCACCGCTTCCTGCAGGGAGCCCATTGCTGGGGCTTTACGCGTGAGGGGGGCACTGGTGGGGGCAGCCCACACCGGAGGTACGCCTACCCCGCCAACCAGGCCAGCAAGCCCAACCAGGAGAAATCCTGCAGCTACGCCGCTGGACCAGAGCCCAAACGCTTGCAACGCCCCCAACCAAGCCCGATTGTTCAAGCCTTGCCCGCAAGTACCTGGTTCAGGATGGCGCAGGCCGCCCTCTGGGTGACTCCGGGTTCGCCCAACTCCAGGCGCAATCGGTCGTAGCCAGCGAGCATGCCAAGGCGCCCAGGACCCGATGGATCCAGCAAGGGCAGGGCCTCGGCCACGATCGTTTTGACCCTGAGGTCTTCCTGGAGCAGCTCAGGCACCAGGCGCTCACCCAGCACCAGATTCACCGGTGAGATGTGGGGAACGCTGAAACGCAGGATGTGGCGAGCCACAAAGGCCGTCGCCCGACTCACCCGATAAACCACCACCTGGGGCACCCCGCGCAGGGCCAACTCCAGGTTCACCGTTCCGGATTTCGCAATCGCCACATCAGCGGCGGCGCACAGCGCGGCCTTGAGGCGATCGGAATCGGCGGCCGGGATGATGGTGGCGCGCACCCCAGCCTGGGTGAGTTGCAGCGAAAGCTGGGTCTCGAACCCCGGCAGCCCTGCCGGCACCACCACTTGCAGGGAGGGGTCAAGCTGTTGCAACTGGGCGGCGGCTTCCACGATGTGGGGCAGCATGTAGCGCAGCTCCTGCCGGCGCGAGGCCGGCATCAGCAGGAGCACGGGAGCCTCCTGGTTGAGCCCCAGGAGCTGGCGAGCTGCCGGCCGGCTAGGCACCTCGCCAATGGTGTCGAGCAGGGGATGGCCCACGTAGGTGACGTTGGCACCACGGCACCGATAAAAGCGGGCCTCCTGCTGGAAGATCGCCAAGATCTGGTTCGTAAAGCTGATCAGGTTGGTGCGGCCCTTCGTACCGAATTTGAAGGCCCACTCCTGGGGAGCGATGTAATAGGTGACAGGCACCTGGGGGAACTTGCGCTTGAGACGCAACCCCAAGCTCACGTTTGGGCCCATGTAATCGATCAACACCACCCCATCCGGCGGCTCCCCCTTAAACCAACGCTTGAGCCGGCGCTGCAAGCGCAGGGTGGGCAGCACAAAGGGGATGGCCTCGAGCAGGCCGATGGCACCCATCCGGGTGGTGTTGGCCAACAGAACAGCTCCGGCCCGCTCCATCCGCTCGCCACCAAGGGCTACCACCTCCAAGTCCAAGCCACGGCGCTGGGCCTCCGCGTGGAGTGCTTTGACCAAAAGGGAACCCTGGAGGTCCCCAGAGACCTCGCCCGTGCTGACCAACAGACGCAGCATTAACGGGCTCCGGGGATGGGTCCCCGCCGGCTCGGCCCTACGGAAGCCTCAAGAAAACCGACCAACTCCGCCGCAGGACCAGCCAAGGGCTGGCTCCTCAGCGCAGCCAAGGCCTGGGCCAAGGGCAGCCCTTCCCGGTAGAGCAACCTCCAAACCCGCTTGAGTTCGGCGAACTGTTGACCACCCTCCGCGTCGACCAGGCCACTGCGCCTCAGGCCAATTTTGTTGAGGGCCCGAACCCGTGAGGGATGCCCCTCCACCATCGTGAACGGAGGCACATCACGCTCGATGCGACTCATGCCACCCACCATCGCCATGGTGCCGATGTGGACAAACTGATGGATACCGAGCACCCCTCCAATCACGGCCCGATCGCCCACCACCACGTGGCCGGCGACCGCCACACCATTGGCAATCACGATCCGATCGCCCAGTTCACAGTTGTGACCGAGATGGCTGTAGGCCATCAACAAATTGCCACTGCCCAGCCGGGTTTCCTGCTCATCGGTGGTTGCCCGGTTGATCGTGACGCACTCGCGGATGGTGTTGTCATCCCCCAAAACCACCGCGGTGGGATCGCCGGCGTACTTGAGATCCTGGGGCTCAAGGCCAATGCAGGCTCCAGGGAAAATGTGGTTGCGGGCCCCCATGCGCACCCGGCCATCCAGCACCACATGGGGACCGATCTTGGTGGCGGCACCGATTTCCACCTCGGGGCCGATGACGGCGTAGGGACCCACCTGGACCCCGGGACCCAACTCAGCCTTGGGATCCACCACCGCCGTGGGGTGGATTGAAGTGGTTGGCTGCGAGGTGGTGATCACTGACTCCATGTTCCTCAGTCCACCAGCGAAAACATCAGTTCACCGGAGCAAGCCAGCAGACCATCCACCGTCGCTTCCGCCTTGATCTTGCCAAAACGCTGGCGCTTGAGGCTGAGCAATTCGCAGGTGATCACCAGTTGATCTCCCGGCACCACAGGGCGCCGGAAGCGCACGCCATCAATGCCGGCGAAGACAAACAAGCCCTTGGGCAAATCGGGCATCTGGGTCACGATCAAGCCGCCCACCTGGGCCATCGCTTCCACAATCAAAACCCCTGGCATCAGGGGGCGTCCGGGGAAATGGCCTTGAAACTGGGGCTCATTGAAGGTGACGTTCTTGATCGCCACGGCCCGCTTGCCTGGCTCGTGTTCGATCACACGATCGACGAGGGCGAAGGGGTAGCGATGGGGGAGGAGCCCCTGAATTTGCTCAGAGGACAGCACCACAGGCTGGGACTCAAGTCGGGGCTCAATCAAGGGATTCAACCGGGGGTGGAGCTGGACAACCCAGCCAGAACAGCAGCCAATGAGGTGTGAAGCCCATGGGAGCCGCGATAGGCAAAGACGTGGGCTCGGGGCAAGCCCACGAGCGCCAAGTCGCCGATCAAGTCCAGGATTTTATGGCGCACCGGTTCATCGCTAAATCGCAGGGGGGGGTTGAGCCAGTGATCGCCATCGCAGACCAGGGCATTGTCCAAGCAGCCGCCTTGGATCAAGCCCGCTGAGCGCAACTGATCCACCTGGGAACGCAGGCCAAACGTGCGGGCTGGAGCAATCTCCTCCACGAAGCTTTGGGGGGTGAGCTCCAGGGAATACAGCTGGCGCCCAATGGCCCGGTCTGCAAATTCAATGGCGGCCCCCACCCGCAAGCCATCGGCTGGCAAGGCCGTGGCAAAACTGGAACCCTGCTGGAGGGTGATCGGCGCCTCCAGGGTGAGGGGTGAGGGAGTGGCCTGAAGCGGAGCCAATTGCGCCTCGCCAATGGCCTCAACCCAGGGCTGGGCAGAGCCATCGAGCAAGGGAATTTCCTCACCGTCCACGAGAATCT
>CANHGA010000130.1 GCA_947460085.1 Synechococcaceae cyanobacterium | reverse complement strand
GGCTACATCCCCGTGATTTCCAGCGTGGCCGCCGATGGCTCGGGCCAGGCCCACAACATCAATGCCGACACCGTGGCTGGCGAATTGGCCGCCGCACTCCAGGCCGAAAAGTTGATCCTGCTCACCGACACCGCGGGCATCTTGAGGGACCGGCAGGATCCTGGCTCCCTGATCCGGCAACTCACCTTGGCCGACGCCCGCGAATTAATCGCCACCGGGGTCGTCGATGGCGGCATGACACCCAAAACCGAATGCTGCATTCGGGCCCTGGCCCAGGGGGTCGCAGCGGCCCACATCATCGATGGCCGGGTCGCCCATGCCCTGTTGCTGGAAGTGTTCTCCGATGCGGGGATTGGCACGATGGTGGTGGGCAGCCAGCGCTCGCTGAAGGCCTAAGGCGCGGTTGGCCCCTTGAGCACTCCCGATCTACCGGTCGATCCTTTCTTGCCAGCGCGGATTGGCCTGGAACGCGGCGACTACGGCTTGGTGGTCCGTTCCCTGGAAGCCCAGGTTCAGGCCTTCCCTCCGGCCACGCCCCAAGGGGCTGAATTGCAACTCCTGCTCGCCACCGCCTGGATGGGCCAGGGCAACACCCTCCGGGCCATGGCCTGCTGCCGCCAGGTCCTGCGCTGCAGCGATGCCAACCTGCGGGCCCAGGCCAAGGACCTGCTCAGCGTGCTGGAGGCACCGGCCTTGGAACGCCCCCGGGACTGGTCGATCACCCTGCCCCCCTTGGGGGAGAGCGAGCCCATGGCAGGCCGCATGCAGCAGTGGGCCCAGGGGCGCCGAAAGAAGGCAGCCGAAGGGCCGCCGCCCCCGCCGGTTGGCCCCACCCAGGCCCCGGTGGGATTCGCGGCCCTGGCCGTCGTGCTGTTGCTCCTGGGTCTGTTGCTGGGCGGTTGCGTGGATGTGCAGAGCGAACTGCACTTCAAGGGGCCAGGTCGCCTGCAACTGGGCTATCAACTGACCAGCAGCCAGGCGCCGATTCCCCCTTGGCAGCGCCAATTCAGCCAGAGTCTGCGCAGCTCGGGCCTGCACCAAAGCCCTGAGCCCCGGGGGAGCGGCGGCCCCAATCCCCGGCGGCAGTCCCTCGAGAGCCCGGTCATGGCGGCCGCGAACGCTATCAGCCTGCTCCGCGCCAATGGGGCAGCAGCTGCTGCCCTAGCGGGGGTCAACCTGCCCCCCCCTGAGGTGGAACTCAAGGAGCGCAATTGGCTGGTGGGGGTCCGCCAAACCCTGCTGGTCACCATCGACCTGGGCGCGGTGCAGCCCATGCCAGGGGTCACCCTCTCGATGGCCCTGGATCCGGTGGGACTCGCCGCGGTGCGCCTGGCCGAACCCGAATCGGTGACGGCGCTCTCCCAAAGCCCTTCCCAAAACCCCTCCAGGAGAAGCCATCAACTGCATTGGCCCCTTCGCTTTGGAGCCCTGAACCATTTGGAGCTGCGCTGTTGGCGCTGGAGTCCCCTCGGCCTCGGGGGAATCGGGATTGGCCTGGCCCTGGTGGTGGTGCTGGGCCTGCAGCGCCTGCGCCTGCTCCTGGGTTTTGGCCTGCCCCAGTTGCCGGCCTAGCCGCGCCTCCCCCAACCAAAGGCCTCGGCTAAAGGGAGGTGGGATCCGGATCGATCGTGAGAGCCACCCCTGCGGGTAACCCCTGGCGGAGGTCAGCTTCCGTGGGCAAGGGCAGGGGGGCTCCGGCGGGTCCATGCAAGAGCACCTGCCAACGGCTCTTGCCCGCCACCCGGGCCACCGGAGCTGGTGCAGGGCCAATCAACAACCACCCCGCCGCGTCCACCGCCGGCCGAATGCGCTCCGCCAGGGTCGCCGCCGCCGTAGCGGTGCTACTGGCAGCTGGACCGCTCAGGCGCAGCAAACAGGCCCGACTAAACGGAACCATGCCCCCTTGGCGGCGAATCAGCAGCTCCTCGGCCAGAAACTGCTCGTAGCGGCCGTCGACCAGGTGCTGGATCACCGGATGGTCGGGGCTGTAGGTCTGCACAAACACTTCCCCTGGCCATTCACCCCGGCCAGCCCGGCCGGCCAATTGCAGCAGCAGTTGGAGGCATTGCTCCGAGGCCCGTAGGTCGGGCCGGTGCAACAGGCCATCGGCCGCCAGAACGGCGGCCAGGGTGACCCGGGGCAAGTCCATCCCCTTGGCCAACATCTGGGTACCCACCAGGACATCGGCTTCCCCTGCCGCAAACCGATCCAAAAGCCGGCGATGGCCCTCCCTCCCTCGGGTCGTGTCCCGGTCGAAACGCAGCAGCCGCAGCCCCTCCAGCTCGGTGGCCAATTGCTCCATCACCCGCTGGGTCCCAGCCCCAAAGGGTTTGAACGCCGTGGAGCCGCAGTGCTGGCAGCGGTCGCTGATGTCAGCGCGGAAATCACACCAGTGGCAGCGCAACCACTCGCGCTCTTGGCCGTTGCGGTGAACCGTCAGGGCCACGTCGCAGTGGGGGCACATCACCACCTCACCGCAACTGCGGCAGCTCAAGAAGGCCCGATACCCCCGCCGAGGCACCAGGATCACGGCCTGTTGCTGCTTCTCCTGCAGCAGCTCCAGCCGTCCCATCAGGGCGCGGCTGATCAGGCGCCTGTGCCCGTCGGCCAGCTCGTGGCGCATGTCGATCACTCGCACAGGCGGCAGGGGGCGGGTCCCAATCCGCTCCGGCAGGCGCAGGAGTTGGGTGCTGGCCTGGGGCGGCTGGCAAGTGAGCCAGGTTTCCAGCGAGGGAGTGGCACTCCCCAGAATCAATTTGGCCCCAGAGCGCTTAGCGCGCAGCCGGGCCACATCCCGGGCGTGGTAACAGGGCATCGGGCTGTCCTGCTTATACGAGGTGTCGTGCTCCTCATCCAGCACGATCAAGCCCAGCTCTGCCAGCGGCAGAAAAATGGCTGAGCGGGTCCCCACCGCCACCAAGGGGGTGCCGTCCAGGCAGCGGCGCCATGCGGCCACCCGGTCGGCATCGCCCAGGCCGCTATGGAACTCCACCACCTGCGATCCAAAGCGTTCCCGGCAGCGATCCAGCAATTGGGGGATCAAACCGATCTCGGGGGTGAGCACCAAGCTGCTTTGACCCGCCGTCAGGGCCTGGGCGGCGGCCTGGAGATACACCTCGGTTTTGCCGGAACCGGTGATCCCCCAAAGCAACAATGTCTGGGCCGGCAGGGCATCGCGGATCGCAGCCACGGCCCCAACTTGGGCCTCGGTGAGTTGCCGCAGGGAGGCCGGGGTAGCCCCGGGGGGTAAGGCCATCCCATCGCTGGCCAGGAGCCTTTGAACCAGACCCCGCTGCTCTAAAGCCTTGAGCACAGCCCGGCTATAGCCCTGCTCCCCACAGAGCTTGGCCAAGGGAATGGGCCCGCCCTGCTCTGCCAAGTAGTTGAGAAGGTCCTGCTGCTTGGCCGTGGGGGGGCTGTCCGCTGCCGGCGACGGCTCGACCAGGGCGATCAACCAGTTGGGCCGGCGCTCAAGGCTTGGGGCCTGCTTGCGCTGGCCTAGCCAACCAGGGGGCAGAGCTGTCTTGAGGGTTTTAAAAAAGCTGGTCTGGCAAGCCTCCGCCACATCCTTCAGCAGCCCCTGCCAGTTGGGGTCAACGGCCGCGCTCTGGAGCACGGATTCGATGGGCTGAATCGTTTTGCCAGCAAGCTCGACTGGGCAGGCATCCAAAACATCCACCACCAGGCCGACATGGCGCCGACCTTGGAGACGCACCCGAACCAAATCGCCTGCCCCAACAGGGCTCTGCCCCAGGTTTGAGTAGGTGAAAACCTGGCCCTCCCGGCCCGCCTCCAGCCAAATTTGGAGCCATTGGCTTAGCAAGGTTGCAAAGACCCCTGGCGATTATTAGGATTGTGATGTTGGGCAGTCCAAACACTGCCGTCGGAACCAAGCAGAGTTCCTTCCAGCGGGAAGACCTGTAGAGAGTGCCTGGGAGCCAGTCTCCCATTTTTTGGCCTCCCGGTCTGCGAACACCCCTGACAGCGCTGCACCGGCTTCGGCCGCCCGACCACGTTCTGCGTCTCCATTCCACCAGTTTCGCTAGAGCCTGGGTTGGGTGCGGTTCTGCTTTGCAGATCCATCGCCGACCCTGTCCCCGTCCGTCCCCCCCGTATTCGTCTGATTTCAGGTTTTCCCCGAAGCCGGGGTCTCACTGCTAGCGCCACCAGATGGTCCGGTGGCCCTAGCACTTGAGGGTTGTGCCTGCGTCCTCTCTATCGCCTGCTTCCCATGAGCCCAGCTGCTGCACCGTTAAAAGCTATCCCCGAAATTCTTGTGGTTGCCACCCCCGATGGGGAACGGGTGGCCGTCAAAGCCCCGGCAGCAAAGAAAAAGCCAGCTGAAAAGAAAGCAACTACTGAGGGCAAGGCCACGGCCGCCAAAAAGCCAGCCGCCACAAAGAAGCCCGCTGCCAAGAAAACTGCAGCACCCAAAGCAGCCGCCAAACCCAAAGAAGACTCAGCCGCAGCCAAAGCCAAACCAGCCGCCAAGCCCAAAACTGCCGCCAAAGCCAAGGCCCCCGCTGATCAAGCCCCAGCCCAAGCTCCGGCTTCCCTCGACTCGGCCGCCGATGCTCTGCTGGCCGCTTCAACTGACTCGCCCGCCGATCTGGCCATCGCCAATGGCGAAAAGGACGACAAGGCCGCCAAGGCCCTAGCAAGCATCAAGATTGGGCCCAAGGGGGTTTACACCGAAGATTCGATTCGGGTGTACCTCCAGGAAATCGGCAGGATTCGCCTCCTGCGACCAGACGAAGAAATCGAGCTGGCCCGCAAAATTGCCGACCTCCTGCAGCTCGAAGAGCTAGCGGCCCAATTCGAAGTCGACAACGGCCACCTGCCTGACAACAAGGAATGGGCTGGCCTGGTCGAGATGCCCCTAATCAAGTTCCGCCGCAGGCTGATGCTTGGCCGCCGGGCCAAGGAAAAGATGGTTCAGTCGAACCTGCGTTTGGTGGTCTCGATTGCCAAGAAATACATGAATCGGGGCCTGTCATTCCAGGACCTCATTCAGGAGGGCAGCCTTGGCCTGATTCGGGCAGCGGAAAAATTCGACCACGAGAAGGGTTACAAGTTCTCCACCTACGCCACATGGTGGATTCGCCAGGCCATCACCCGGGCCATTGCCGATCAAAGCCGCACCATCCGACTGCCGGTGCACCTGTACGAGACCATCTCTCGCATCAAAAAAACCACCAAAACCCTCTCCCAAGAGTTTGGTCGGAAACCCACGGAGGAAGAAATTGCTGAATCGATGGAAATGACCATCGAAAAACTCCGCTTCATCGCAAAGTCGGCCCAGCTGCCAATTTCCCTGGAAACCCCCATTGGCAAAGAGGAAGACTCACGCCTTGGTGATTTCATCGAAGCCGACATCGAGAATCCCGAGCAGGACGTGGCCAAAAACCTGCTGCGCGAAGACCTGGAGGGCGTGCTCGCAACGCTGAGCCCCCGGGAGCGCGATGTGCTTCGCCTCCGCTACGGCCTCGATGACGGAAGAATGAAGACCCTCGAGGAAATCGGTCAAATTTTTGATGTCACCCGCGAACGTATTCGCCAGATCGAAGCGAAGGCCCTACGCAAATTGCGCCATCCCAACCGAAATGGCGTCCTCAAGGAATACATCAAGTAGCCGGGGTTGGCAACAGGAAACCTTCAAAACAAAACAGACCTACGACCAAGCTTTGAATGCCTAAGTTTCTAAGGCCTGTCGCCAGGGTTTTTCCTGGCTTGATGGGCCTGCTCCAAGCCAATCGCCTGTTGGCATTGGTGCTCGTGGTGGCCTTGGTTCGCCTGGCCATGTTGGGGACTTATCCGCTCATGGATACAACGGAAGCTCGCTACGGCGACATTGGCCGGATGATGGCGGTCAGTGGGGATTGGATCACCCCGTGGTTTCGACCTGGCATTCCTTTTTGGGGAAAGCCACCCCTGTCCTTTTGGTGTACGGCCCTGAGCTTCAAGTTGTTTGGGGTGAATGAATTCACGGCCCGCTTACCCCATTGGATTTTGGGAGTTTTAGGGGGATGGTTGGTGTGGGACCTGGCCGCCCGCCGCTCCATTCGGGAAGCCGTCATC
>CANHGA010000129.1 GCA_947460085.1 Synechococcaceae cyanobacterium | reverse complement strand
TGGTGGGCGTCGGCCCGGGCGACCCCAACCTCCTGACCGTGGCAGCGGTGCGGGCGATTGGGACGGCCGATGTGGTGGCCTACCCGGTGGCCCGGGAGGGGGCCGTTGGCATGGCAGCCACGATTGCGGCGCCATGGATTGAAAGCCACCAGAAACGGCTACCCCTGCTGTTTCCGATGGTGGCCGATGCCCAGCCACGCATCGATGCGTGGCATGACGCGGCCGACCAGCTGGCGGCGGCCGTGGCCGAGGGTTTGGTGGTGGTGCTGCTCTGCGAAGGGGATGCCTCCCTCTTTGCCAGCGCCTCCTATGTCTTGCTGGCCATGGCGGAGCGCCATCCGACCTGCCCGGTGACGGTGATCCCGGGGATTACCTCGGTGGCGGCGGCCGCGGCGGCGGCTTCGAGCCAGGTGATGCCCTGGCCCCTGGCCTTGCAGCAGGAGGGCCTGCTGATTCGCCCCACCCCCGACACCCCGGAGGAGCTGGAGGCCCTGCTGGAGCAGGCGGCGGCCTCCCACTGGGTCCTGGCCCTGCTCAAACTCGGTCACCGCTGGAGTTGGGTGCGCCAGGCCCTGGGTGCCCGCGGCTTGCTGGAGGGGTCTTTGTTTGCCCAGCGGGTGGGCTGGCCCGACGAGCTCCTGGTGAGCGCCGCTGCCATGCCTGCCGACGAGCAGCCCTACTTCTCCCTCCTATTGATCCGCCAGGGTTGGCCCGAGGTTTTGCCGTAGGGCTTGTTGCCGTAGAGCTTCTTGCCCTAGGGCTTGGTTCTCCAGGGCCTGATTAAGCAGGGCCAGGGCCTCAGCCGAGGTGGGCGCCCGCATCAAGGCCTGGCGCAGGGGGGCGGCGCCGGCAAAGCCCTGGCAGGTCCAACCCATGTGTTTGCGGGCGATCAGCAGACCGTGCTCCCCCTTGGCGGCCACCAGGGCCTGGAGATGCTCGGCGGCGAGCAGGAGCCGCTGGTCGGGGCCCGGGGTGGGGGGGGCGGGGCGCCCGGTGAGGGCCGCATCGATTTGGCCCACGATCCAGGGGGCACCCATGGTGGCCCGCCCCACCATCACCCCATCGGCACCGGTGAGGGCAAGGCAGCGCAGGGCGTCGGCGCCGGTGTGGATGTCGCCATTGGCGATCACCGGGATGGTGAGGGCCGCTTTCACCTGGGCAATCGCCGCCCAATCTGCCTGGCCCTTGAAGCCCTGCTCCCGGGTGCGGCCATGCAGGGTGAGCAGTTGGGCTCCAGCGTTTTGCAGCTGGGTGGCAAAGCCCACGGGATCGGCGCTGCTGCCGCACCATCCCAGCCGGGTTTTGGCCGTGACCGGGATCCGCACGGCCGCGGCGATCGCCGCCACGATCCGCATCGCCAGCTCGGGATCGCGGATCAGGCCACTGCCGCCGCCTTTTTTGGCGATCTTTTTCACCGGGCAGCCCATGTTGATGTCGATCAAAAAGGCGCCCTCGGCCTCGGCCCGCCTGGCCGCTTCTGCCATGGCCGCCGGCCGCACATCAAACAGCTGCACCCCCACGGGCCCCGGCTCCTCGCTGAGCTCTTCCACCTTTTGGCGCCCGTGGCCCAGCTCCAGTCCCGTGGCGTTCACCATTTCGGTGAACAGCAGGGCCTCGGGGGCCCACCGGCGCACCAGGCCGCGAAAAATTCGATCACTTACCCCCGCCAGCGGGGACTGGAGCACCCGGCAGCCCAGCTGGCGGGGCGTGCCATTGCCGGCCAGCTGCAGTGGACTTGAAAAGAGGACCATCGTGGATCCATTCTCAGGGCTCGCTGCCTTGCCCCCCTGTGCCAGCCGCCATCACGGCCGAGGCCTTCCCCCTAAGCCGGGCCCTGCTGGAGGCGGTATTGGCTGACCGCACCAGCGATCGCTTCGTGTGTGAGTTGATCTGGCCGCGCCTGGGCTACGCCCCCGATGGCTCCGGCGTTTGGAGCGCCGGCCCCGGGGCGGGCGCCGATTGGCTGGAGTCGTTCCCTGTGGAGCCCCAGTTCATTGCCGAGCGCCCCCCCAGCGTGCGCCTCACCCGCTCGATTGCCAAAGAGCACAAGCAATTGCTCAAGCAGCAACTGGGCTTTGCCGGCTACACCATTGGTGAGCTCTACCCCAGGCGCACCCGCCGGGCCACAGCCGTGAATTGGTTGCTGGCCCACCTGGCCGAGCGGGGCGAGCCCCTGGCAGAAACAGGCCCCCTGCCGTCCTTAAGGGATGCCCCCGCCGATCCGGTGGCCGGCCACCCCGGCGATTTACCCGTGGGATGAGCTAGGGATTTGGAGGCGGGCACCATCGCTCTGTAGGGTCAAGGGAAGACCAGTAGACAGGGATAAGCCGTTTTGGCGCTTCCAGTAGTGGCCATCATTGGCCGGCCCAACGTGGGCAAATCCACCCTGGTGAACAGGCTTTGCCGCAGCCGGGAAGCCATTGTTCACGACCAACCGGGGGTCACCCGGGACCGCACCTACCAGGAGGGGTATTGGGGCGACCGCACCTTCAAGGTGGTGGATACGGGCGGTTTGGTGTTCGACGACGACAGTGAATTCCTGCCCGAAATTCGCGAGCAGGCCAACCTCGCCTTGGCGGAAGCCTCCGTGGCGCTGGTGATCGTTGATGGTCAACAGGGTCTGACCGGGGCGGATCAATCGATCGCCGAGTGGCTGCGGGGCCAAGGGGTTCCCACCTTGCTGGCGGTGAACAAGTGCGAGTCGCCGGATGCGGGCCTGGCCATGGCGGCCGATTTTTGGACCCTGGGCTTGGGCGAGCCCTATCCCATCTCAGCGATCCACGGTGCCGGCACCGGCGACCTGCTCGACAGGGTAATCAGCTTTTTGCCGGCCACCGAACTGATCGAAGGCCAGGAGGAGCCCATCCAGCTGGCGATTATTGGCAGGCCCAATGTGGGTAAATCCAGCCTGCTGAATGCGGTTTGCGGTGAGAACCGGGCCATCGTGAGCCCGATAAGGGGCACCACCCGCGACACCATCGACACCACGATTGAGCGGGAAGACAAAACCTGGAAATTGCTGGATACGGCCGGCATTCGCCGCCGCCGTTCCGTGAATTACGGCCCCGAGTACTTCGGCATTAACCGCAGTTTCAAGGCCATCGAGCGCTCCGATATCTGCGTGCTGGTGATTGATGCCCTCGATGGCGTCACCGAACAGGATCAGCGCCTAGCAGGCCGCATCGAAGAAGACGGCCGCGCCTGCGTGGTGGTGGTGAACAAATGGGATGCCATCGAGAAAGACAGCCACACCATGCCGGCCATGGAAAAGGAGCTGCGCGCCAAGCTCTACTTCCTGGATTGGGCGCCGATGTTGTTCACCTCGGCCCTCAATGGCCAGCGGGTCCAGGCCATTTTCCCCTTGGCCCTGTTGGCCGTGGAGCAGCACCGCCGCCGGGTGTCCACCTCGGTGGTGAATGAGGTGCTCCAGGAGGCCGTGAGTTGGCGCTCGCCCCCCACCAGCCGCGGTGGTCGCCAGGGTCGGATCTACTACGGCACCCAGGTGGCTGTGCGGCCCCCGAGCTTCACCCTGTTTGTCAACGAGCCCAAGCTCTTTGGCGACACCTATCGCCGCTACGTGGAACGCCAGATTCGCGAAGGTCTGGGCTTTGAGGGCACCCCGATCAAGCTGTTTTGGCGCGGGAAGCAGCAGCGGGATGCCGAGAAGGAGTTGGCCCGCCAGCAAGCTCGCCACTGATGGATTGGCTGCGGCAGTTGCCGATCGGCCAATTCGTGGCCGAGGAGCAGGGGGGGAGCGGCAGCTGGCTTCGGCAGCTCGATCCCCGGCTCAAGCTCGCCTGGACCCTGGCCTTTTTAATCACCCCCATTCTGGCTGGACCGCTCTGGCGCCTTTCCCTGGTGGGGCTGTTGCTGCTGGTTACCGCGGTCAGTGGCTTGCCCTGGCGGCTCTGGCGGCGGAGCTTGCCAGCCCTGATTGTGTTGGCTGTGCTGGTGGGTTTGCTTTCGGCGGTGTTGCCCGAGGGCTCGGTGCCGGCGGCGCCCCTGCAACGCCCGCCCAGCGAAGTGCGGTTGGCCCCGGGTGCCCCCCAGAGTGCGCCGCCCCAGCGGGCCGGGCAAGCCTGGGAACTGGCCCGTTGGGGCCCGATTTCGGTCAGCCGGCGCTCGGCCGAGCTGGGCCTCAATGGCGCCACCTTGCTGTTCACCCTGGTGCATAGCGCCAACCTGCTGCTGCTCACCACCCCGCCTGAGGAGCTGGTGTGGGCGATCAGTTGGCTGCTCCACCCCCTGGTCAGGCTGGGCTGGCCCGTGGAGCGTTTGGGCTTCACCTTGCTATTGGCCCTGCGCTTTTTGCCCTTGGTGCAAGAAGAGCTGCAAAACCTTTTGCGCTCCGTGGCCACCCGTGCCGTGAATTTCAAGAGCCTGGGTTGGCGGGGTTGCCTGGGCCTGGTGTTGGCCCTGGGGGAGCGGCTCCTGGCCAACGTGTTGCTGCGCTCAGAGCAGGGGGCGGAAGCCTTGATGGCCCGCGGCGGCTATTGGGTTCCGGCGGATCAGTTGCACCAAATGGCTCCGGCAGCCTTGCTGCCCAACGCCTTTGGTTGCGGCGGCTTGGTGGTGATGCTGCTCATGCGCTGGAAAGCCGGTGCCCTTTAATGGCACAAGCGCTACAGACGGAGTGAGCACAGAGCGATACCTCAACCATCCCACCTTTGGGATGCTTTACCGGGTCGCCCAGGTCGCTGAGGACCGGGATTTGTTCGCCACGCTCTATGCCCAGCGCATCTTTTTTGTGGTCACCCTCCAGGCGAAGGGAGCCAGTTTTGAGGTGGTGCCCCTGATGGATGCCCGCCATTTCGCCGAGCAAAATCTGGCCCGGGCCCGCCGGGAAGGGGCCCAGGTCCACGGCTACTGGCGCCAATTGTTCGATCAAACCTTCATTTGAACCAGCCTGGGCCCGGCGAAACCCTGTCGCTTGGCCAACGGTTGGAGGCCCTGGGCCTCGCCCTTCCCCAGGGAGCCCGCCTATTGGCGGTGAGCAAGGGCCATCCCGCAGCCTTGATTCGCGAGGCGGCGGCCTTGGGCCAGGGGAGCTTTGGCGAAAGCCGGGTGCAGGAGGCCATCGCCAAGCAGGCGGAACTGGCCGATCTGCCACCCTTGGATTGGCATTTCATCGGACGCCTGCAGGCCAACAAGGCCCGCCAGGTGGTACGCCATTTCGGCACGATCCACTCGATCGACAGCCTGGAGTTGGCCCAGCGGCTGGCCCGCATCGCCTCCGAAGAAGGGCTGGCCCCCCGGGTGTTGTTTCAGGTGAAATGCCGGCCGGATCCCAACAAAACCGGCTTTGAGCCGGAGCTACTGCGCCAGCAATGGCCCGAGCTGCGCGCCCTGCAGCCCCTGCTCCCTGTGGGCTTGATGACGATTGCGCCGATGGGTTGCAACGCCCAGGAACGGCTGGCCTTGTTTGGCGACTGCCGCCGGCTGGCCGACCAATTGGGCTTGCCTGAGCGTTCGATGGGCATGAGTGGCGATTGGCCTGAGGCGGTGGCTGCCGGCAGCACTTGGGTGCGGATTGGCAGCGGAGTGTTTGGTCAGCGGGCCACTTTGCCTGGCTAATCACCACGAATTTGCTGCTGGAACCCTTGCCTTCATTGAGGCAAGGCGGTATTTAGGTGGATAAGGATCCCCTGAGGTTTTTTCTGTGTCGTTGTTTTCTCGCCTGCGTGCCGTTGTCTCTGGAGATGACTACCTCGATGGCGACTATGACGATGAGCTTGATTACGACGGTGGCGAGTTCGAGGAGCCCGCTCCCACCAGTCGCTCCAATGCTCTGGCCTTGACGTCCGGCTTCAACGCGGAAGATCCGTTTGCTGGCACCAATGTGATTGGCATGCCTGGGCTTTCGGCCGGTTCGTCCGAGGTCACCTTGATGGAGCCGCGCAGCTTCGATGAGATGCCCCGGGCCATTCAGGCCCTGCGCGACCGCAAAACCGTGATCCTCAACCTCACGATGATGGAGCCGGATCAGGCCCAGCGGGCTGTTGATTTTGTGGCCGGTGGCACCTTTGCGATCGACGGCCATCAGGAGCGCGTGGGCGAGAGCATCTTTTTGTTTGCCCCCAGCTGCGTCACCGTGACC
>CANHGA010000128.1 GCA_947460085.1 Synechococcaceae cyanobacterium | reverse complement strand
GCTGACACCAATCGGGCCGGCGTGACATCAAACGCCGGATTAAAACCAGCGCTGCCATCAGGGGTGAGTTGCACGCTGGCCAGCTGACCCGCGGCCGAACCTGAGCTGATCCGCCCCTGGATGTGGGTGACCTCCTGGGCGGAGCGGGCCTCGATGGGGATTTCGGCCACCCCATCGCCGATGGTCCAGTCGATGGTGGACGCCGGCAGGGCCACGTAAAACGGCACGCCGTTGTCGTGGGCGGCGAGGGCCTTGAGGTAGGTGCCGATCTTGTTGCACACATCGCCGGTGCGGGTGGTGCGATCGGTGCCCACAATCACCGCATCCACTTGGCCGTGTTGCATCAAATGGCCGCCGGCGTTATCGACGATCACCGTATGGGGAACACCTTCGCGGCCCAATTCAAAGGCCGTAAGGCTGGCCCCCTGGTTGCGGGGGCGGGTTTCATCCACCCACACGTGAATGTTGAGGCCGGCGCGGTGGGCCTTGTAAATCGGAGCTAGGGCCGTGCCCCAATCCACGGTGGCAAGCCAACCGGCATTGCAGTGGGTGAGCACGTTGAAGGGTTGGCCTTGGCGCTCGGCTGGGCGAGCAGCTGCCAACTGCTGAAAGACCTGCAGGCCGTGCTCGCCGATGGACTCGCACATCGCGACGTCTTCTTCGGCGATGGCCCCCGCCTCGGCCTTGGCGGCCTCGGCCCGCTCAGCCGGCGGCAGCCCGGCCACCTTGGCGCGCACGCGCTCCAGGGCCCAGCGCAGGTTGACCGCCGTGGGGCGGGTGGCATTGAGCTGCTCAAACGCCGCGGCCAGGGACCCATCCGAGGGGTCGGCCTGCAGGGCCAACATCAACCCGTAGGCACCGGTCACCCCGATCAATGGGGCCCCGCGCACCACCATGGTGCTGATCGCCTCAGCCGCCCCATCCAGGCCGGTGATGCTGCGGGTGGTGAAGTGATGGGGCAGCTGGGTCTGGTCGATCACACCGATCGAGCGGCCACCCTCCTCCAGCCAAATGGTGCGCCAAGCCTTGCCATCGATGTTCATGGGGAAGGGCGCCTCGCGCCGCAATCGTGCCTGGACCGATCATCCCCGCTAAACGCCCCTGAGTGGCGGCCTTCAGATCCGATCAATGCGCCGGTAACCGAACCAATCCGGCACCTGGGGCTGGCTGGAGCCCTCGGGGTGGGGCGTGAGCTGCACATGCCAGCGCTCACCACCGAGCAGCGCCAGTTGCTCAATTGCCAGGCAGTCGTCCACGGCGCAGAGATCGTCCTTGTGCTGCTGCAGCGCGCCCCGCAGCCACTGGCGCTTGGCGGCGGCCATTGCGGTGGCCTTGGCGGCCTGGGGGGTGCTGGCCACCACCAAGCCGAAGTGGTGCAGTTCGGCCAGGGAATCGGGGCGGTAGGCGCCCAGGTTCACGAACCACAGCCGCTCGGGCCGGGGCGCGGCAGGCTCGCGCCCGAGGCGCACCGCATAGCCATCCACCGCCCGCACCGCCATATAGGCGTCCAGATGCAATCCCTCACGCCTCCCGAACCATTGGCGCCGCAGCTCGGGGATGGTGTCATCGATGGTGGTTCCGGCCACAAAGCGCACGTCGTGCACTTCGATCAGACTTGTGGCCGTGCGGCCCCCCAACACCGCCAACCACAGCAGGGGAGCGCCTGGGGCTAGCTCAGCTGTGCTCACGCAGGAAAGCGATCGTGCCGGCTAGCTCTTCGGCAAAGCGATCGATCTCCTCGACGGTAGTGGTGAAGCTCAAGCTGGCCCGGGCCGAACCGGCGATGCCATAGAGCCGGTGCAGGGGCTGGGTGCAGTGATGGCCGCTGCGAATACAAATCCCGGCCGAATCCAGCAGCGCCGCCAGGTCGTTGGCATGGATGCCCTCCACGGTGAAGGCCGCCAGGGCGCCGCGATCGGGCTGCTGCTGGGGGGTGGGCCCAAGCACCCTGACGCCATCGATGGCCCCAAGCCGATCAAACAACAGACGGGTGAGCTGTTGCTCGTAGGCATGGATGCGATCGAGTCCCAAGCCCTGGAGGTAATCGAGGGCTGCGCCCATGCCGATGGCCTCACCAATGGCGGGGGTGCCCGCTTCAAACTTATGGGGCAACTCGGCCCAACTGCTGTGGTCGAGGTAGACGTCTTGGATCATTTCGCCGCCACCCAGGAAGGGGGGCATCGCCTCCAGCAACGCCTCCCGCGCCCAGAGGAAACCCATCCCCGTGGGTCCACAGAGCTTGTGGGAGGACGCCACAAGAAAATCGCAATCCAGCTGGGCCACATCCACCGGCAGGTGGGGCAAGCTCTGGCAGGCATCCACCAAGAGCAGGGCCCCTGCCGCATGGGCCAAGGGCGCAATCGCTTCGATCGGATTGAGGCAGCCCAGGGTGTTGCTCACCTGCACCAGGCTCACCAATTTGGTGCGCCCATTGATCTGGCTGCGGAGATCCTCGAGATCCAGTTCACCGGTCTCGGTGAGGCCGGCGTGGCGCAACACGCACCCCGTGCGAGCCGCCAGCAACTGCCAGGGCACCAGGTTGCTGTGGTGCTCCATCACCGTGAGCACAATCTCATCGCCCGGCTTGAGGTTGGCCTCACCCCAGCTACGGGCCACCAGGTTGATGGCCTCACTGGCGTTGCGGGTGAACACAATCTCCCGGGGGCTGGCCGCACCGATGAAGGCCGCCGCCTTGCCCCTAGCAGCCTCAAAACCTTCGGTGGCTCGGGCACTCAATTGGTGGGCGCCGCGGTGCACATTGGCGTTGTCGTGGGCGTAGTAGTGCTGCAGGGCCTCAAGCACCTGGCGGGGCTTCTGGCTGGTGGCCGCGTGATCGAGATAGATCAGGGGCTCGCCCAGGCATGCGGTTTGGGCCAAAAGCGGGAAATCAGGCCGGGTGATCGCCGCCAGGTTCAAGGCGGTTGCGGTGGGAGGCGTGGGCTCCACAGCTGAAGTCAGGGCTTCAGAGGCTGTCATCACCATCAGGCCCCATCACCCAACAGCCTGGCCAAGGGGTGCCAAGCACTGGCCATGGCGGGCAACTCCCGCAGGACTTCCTCGCAATACCCACGCAACAACAGGCGGGCTGCCTGATCGGCCCCAATCCCCCGACTCTGCAGATAAAACAACTCGTTGGCTTGGAGCTGGCTCACCGTGGCGCCATGGGCGCACTTCACATCGTCGGCCACGATTTCGAGCTCTGGCTTGGTGTCCACCCGGGCGCGATCCGAGAGCAGCAGGCTGCGGCTGAGCTGGGACGCATTGGTTTGCTGGGCAGCCTGGGGCACCTTCACCGCCCCATTGAACACACTGCGGCCCGAGCCATTGGCCACCACTTTGTGGACCTGGTCGAGCTCCCCTGCCGGGCCCCCAAACGACATGAAGCTGTGGGTATCGGCGAGTTGCTGACCATCCACCAACTGGAGTCCCCGCAGGCGGGTCTGGGCCGAACCAGCGGTTTGCATCACCCGGGGCTCCAGGCGCACCAACCCCCAACCCGCGGTAGCCGTGGTGCAGCTGAGGGCACTGCCAGGCTCCTGCTTCACGGCCACATGGGCCAGCAGGCTGGCCATCCCGTGGCCAAGGGCCAGAACACCAAGATTGAGGCGGGCATTCTCCGCCAACACCACCTCGGTGATCAGGCTGGTGCAATTGGCTCCGCTTGAGCTCACCACCTGCAAGACATCCAGGCTTGAGCCCGGCTCCAGGACCAACAGAACCCGCAAGGCTGCCAAGCCCTTGGCGCTGGCCGCATCCCAGGCCAGCTCCAGAGGGCCTGCTTCGCCCGTGACCCGCAGGGCCAGCACCTGGGGATCCGCCGCCCGATTCAGGCCTACCGGCCAAGCCTCCCCACTGCCGGTGGCAACCAGGCTGGCGTCCAACAGGGGAGTCCATTCCGCAGGACCAAGGCGGCTGACGCCCTTGGGCAAGGGAATTCCCGCCAGGGGATCAGCCACCGGCAAGACGGTGGGTTCCAGATCCCTCAAGGGGGCGAGGTCAGTGAACCGCCAGGCCTCCTCGCGCCGATTGGGCAACGGCGCCCCGGCTAATTCAGCGAGCCAGGGCATCGGGGATTCCACAGAAAGCAGGGGCATCAACCCACCTCCGCCGGCTCCGCGCCAAGGCGTGCCAACTCCTGATCCACCCAGTCGTAGCCATCGCGCTCCAGCTCGAGGGCCAAGTCCTTGCCGCCGGTGCGCAGGATCCGTCCCGCCGCCATGACGTGCACGTAATCCGGGGTAATCAGATCGAGCAGGCGCTGGTAGTGGGTAACCAACAGGGTGGCGTTGTCGGGGCCGGCCAACTGGTTCACCCCCCCGGCGACGATCCGGAGTGCATCGATATCCAGACCGGAATCGGTTTCGTCGAGGATCGCAACCATGGGCTCCAGCAGGGCCATTTGCAGGATCTCGTTGCGCTTTTTCTCGCCTCCGGAGAAGCCCTCATTCAGGCCCCTCTCCAGGAAGGCCGGATCCATTTGCACCACGCCGAGTCGCTCCCGCACCAGATCTTCAAAAGCGAAGGTGTCGAGCTCGTCTGAGCCCTGCTCCGTTCTCCGGGCATTGGTGGCCACCCGCAAAAATTCCAGGTTGTTCACACCGGGGATTTCCACCGGATATTGGAACCCCAAGAACAGTCCGGTGCGGGCCCGTTGCTCCGGTGCCAGCTCCAGGAGGTTCTCGCCCCGATACAGCACGGAACCGGCTGTCACGGTGTAAGCGGGATGGCCCGCCAAAACCTTGGACAGGGTGCTTTTGCCACTGCCATTGCGGCCCATCACCGCATGGATCTCTCCAGCACGAATGGTCAGATTGACCCCCTTAAGGATCGGCTGATCCTCCACACGGGCACAGAGATCGCTGATCTCAAGCAGAACAGGGGCGTCGGAGCGAATCACAGGAAACGGAAGATGGGAAGACGAACGAATGGGTAGAACTACTTGAAATCGGCGAAAGGGCTGGGGATCTATCCCACAGAGCCCTCAAGCTTCAGGGCCAGCAGTTTGTCGGCCTCAGCTGCAAACTCCATCGGCAATTGGTTGAAAACATCGCGGCAAAAGCCGCTCACCATCATCGAAACAGCTTCCTCAAAGCCAATGCCGCGACTCTGCAGATAGAAGAGTTGGTCGGCGGAAATGCGGCAGGTGCTGGCCTCATGCTCCACGGCCGCATCCGGCTGCTGGGAACGGATATAGGGATAGGTATTGGCGGCGGCCTGGTCGCCGATCAGCATTGAATCGCACTGGCTGTAGTTCTTGGCTCCGATAGCCTTGGTGCCCATTTGGACCAGGCCCCGGTAGCTATTCGAGGAGTGGCCAGCACTGATCCCCTTGCTCACGATCGTCGAACGGGTGCGGGGGCCCAGGTGGATCATCTTGGTGCCCGTATCGGCCTGCTGGCGGTGGTTCGTGAGGGCTACGGAATAGAACTCACCCACCGAATCGGCGCCCTGGAGCACACAGCTGGGGTATTTCCAGGTAATGGCTGAACCGGTTTCCACTTGGGTCCAGCTGATTTTGCTGCGGGCCCCACGGCACTGCCCCCGCTTGGTCACGAAGTTGTAAATACCACCCACACCATTTTCGTCACCGGCATACCAATTCTGAACGGTGGAATATTTAATTGAGGCATCGTCGAGGGTGACCAGCTCCACCACGGCCGCATGCAGCTGGTTCGTATCAAACATCGGAGCCGTGCATCCCTCGAGGTAGCTCACAGAGGCTCCTTCCTCAGCCACAATCAAGGTTCGCTCAAATTGGCCGGTGTCCGCCGAATTAATCCGGAAATAGGTGGAGAGTTCCATCGGGCATTCCACACCCTTGGGAATAAAAACGAACGACCCATCACTGAAGACCGCCGAGTTTAAAGCTGCAAAATAATTGTCGTTGGTGGGCACCACGGTACCCAAATAGCGCTCGATCAGCTCCCCATGCTCTTTCACAGCTTCGCTAATCGAGCAAAAAATCACCCCATGCTCAGCCAGCTTTTCTTTGTAGGTCGTGGCGATTGAAACGCTATCGAAAACGGCATCCACTGCCACATTCGATAGACGCTTTTGCTCACTGAGGGGAATACCAAGCTTCTCAAAGGTTTCCAGCAGCTTGGGGTCAACCTCATCG
>CANHGA010000127.1 GCA_947460085.1 Synechococcaceae cyanobacterium | reverse complement strand
TTTCTCCACCCAAATCAGCGCATCCGTTGTCAACGAATAGCAGGCCTCTTGATAGGACAAAGACCAGAGAGAGCAAAAACCAGAGAGACCAGCGAACCCATGCCCCAAGGATCGTTAAGGGCCCTGATGCCCGCCCTGGCCAACAAGACTTACTTCAACTACGGCGGCCAGGGCCCGCTGCCCACCCCTTCCCTTGACGCCATCACCACCACCTGGGGCCAGATCCAGGAGCTGGGTCCTTTCACTGGTGCGGTGTGGCCCTTGATCGAAGGCACCACCAGCCGGTTGCGTCAGCACCTGGGCCAATGGTTTGGCGTGGGAACCCATCGGGTGGCCTTCAGCGAAAACGTGACCACGGCCTGCGTGCTGCCCCTCTGGGGCCTGCCGTGGCAAGCCGGTGATGAACTGCTGATCAGCGATTGCGAGCATCCCGGCGTGGTGGCGGCCTGCCACGAATTGGGCCGCCGCCATGGGCTCGTGATCACCAGCCTGGCCGTGGCCGATCTGCGGGGCGATGCCCCAAGCGCCGCCATGGCCGTGCAAGGGCGATTGGAGGCAGCCCTGTCCCCAAAAACCCGGCTGGTGGTGCTCTCCCACCTGCTGTGGAACACGGGCCAGCTGATGCCGATTGCCGCCGTAGCCCAGCAATTGGCCGGCCACCCCAACCACCCCTACCTGCTGGTGGATGCGGCCCAATCCCTGGGCAGCATCCCCGTGGCAGAAGCGGCCGCAGCCGCCGATATCTACGGCTGCACGGGCCATAAGTGGTGCTGCGGGCCCGAGGGTCTGGGGGCCATGGCCGTGTCGGAGCGGGTGCTGGTGGAAGCCCAGCCCACCCTGATCGGCTGGCGCAGCCTCAGCCATGAGAACCAAGCCGGCAGTGGCTTCCACACCGACAGCCGCCGCTTTGAGGTGGCCACCTCCTGCATTCCCCTATTCGCCGGGCTCAACAGCTCCCTCGCCTTGCTCGAGGCCGAAGGCAGCGCCGAGCAGCGCCACGCCACCATCACGGCCCTCAGCCAGCAGCTCTGGGAGCAGCTCCAATCGGTGCCCGGGGCCCAAACCCTGCTGCAATCGCCCCCGCCGGCCGGCCTGGTGAGCTTCACCCTGGAGGGGCCAGCGCCCGAGGCCGTGGTGTCCCAGCTCGGAGCCCAAGGGATCTGGCTGCGCAGCCTGGATGATCCCCACTGCCTCAGGGCCTGCACCCACGTCACCTCCACCGCCGCCGACATCAGCCGGCTGATCGAAGCCCTCCAAGGCCTCGAGGCCTAGCTCCTACAACCTGGCGCGCAGGGCCTGGGCCGCCTCTTCCCGGTCATCGAAATGGATGCGGCCCGTTGCCAGGATCTGATAGTCCTCGTGGCCCTTGCCCGCGATCAACACCAGATCCTGGGGGCCCGCAGCAGCGATGGCCCGGGCAATCGCCACGGCCCGATCGGCTTCCACCACCGGGGCCATTCCAGCTGGAATCCCCGCCACCACGTGTTGCAGGATGCCGGCTGGATCCTCGGTACGGGGGTTGTCGGAGGTCACCACCACCTGGTCGGCCAGGCGGGCCGCGATCGCCCCCATCTGGGGCCGCTTGCTGCGGTCCCGGTCGCCGCCGCAGCCAAACACACAAATCAGTTGGCCCTGGCAAAAGGGCCGGCAGGCGGCCAGGGCGTTCTCCAGGCCATCGGGGGTGTGGGCGTAATCCACCACCACCGCTGGTAAGGCCACAGCTGTCGCTCCTGTAGGTGCACCCTCAGCGACCACGGTCACCCGCTCCATCCGGCCCGGCACCCCGTTGAAGCTGGCCAGGCCATCCAGCAATTCAGGCAGGGGTAGCCCCTGTTGCAGCAGGGCGCCCACGGCCTGCAACAGGTTCATGGCGTTAAAGGCCCCCACCAGGGGCGTGGAGAAACGCCCTTCCCCCACCGGGCTCACCAGGGTGCCCGCCATGCCGGCCGCCCCCAGCTCCAGCCCCCTGACATGCAGCTCAGCGCTGGCATCCACCAGGGAACTGCGCCAGCAGCGCTCGCCCAGGCGGGGCTTGAGTCGCTCGATCAAGCGGGCCCCCCAGGGATCGTCGCCATTGACCACGGCGCTCCCGTGGTTTTGGGAAGCAATGGCACCAGCACCACCACCCAGCAAAGGCGGCTCAAACAGGCGCGCCTTGGCCTCGAAATAGGCCTCCATCGACGGGTGGTAGTCGAGGTGGTCCTGGGTGAGGTTGGTGAACACTGCCCCCGCAAATCCGCAGCCCGCCACCCGCTGTTGGTCGAGGGCATGGGAGCTCACCTCCATGGCCCCAATGGCCGCACCCGCAGCTACCGCCTGGGCCAACTGGGCCTGGAGCAGGTCGGCAAAGGCCGTGGTGTGTTGGGCCGTCACGCTGGAGCCCGGCCAGCGGTTCACCAGGGTGCCAAACAGGGCCGCAGGCCGCTGGGCACCTGCCGCCAAGTGCTCAATCAAATAGGTGGTGGTGGTTTTGCCATTGGTGCCGGTCACCCCGATCAAGGCCATGGCCCCGCTCGGGCGGCCCCAGAACTCCGCCGCCAACGCCCCGGCCCACTGGGCCACCGGATCGGGCACCACCACCACCGCATCCCCTGCCGCCGGTGGGTTGGCCGCCGCCGCGGCTTCACCAATCAGGGCCGCCGCCGCTCCCGCCGCCAGGGCCTGGGGCCAGAAGCTGCCGCCATCCACCTGGGCGCCGGGCAACCCCACAAACAGGGTGCCTGGGCCCACCCGCCTGGAATCACAGGTGAGGCTGGTGATCTCCCCATTGGCCAAACCAGCCGGCACCTCCAATCCCACCTGGGCCAGGAGCGGATGGAGCAACGGGGCCATGGGGGGCATCAACCAGCTGGCGCCTTTCTAAGCCTGCTGGCCAGCAAAACCGTTCTTGTGCAACCAAACGGCCAGCCCGTCCCCGCTCAGCCGGGGCGGAACCCGGGGCAACTCCTGCCAGTCAGCCGAGCCCCTGGCCACCGCCAACACCGGCACCTCCAGGCCGTAGCGGGCCTGCAGGGCCGGGTCGCCATCCACATCAATCCGGGTGATTGGGGGGGCGGGCACCAGGGCCGCCAATTTCTCCGCCAGGCCGTCGCAGAGGCAGCAGCCCTGGCGGGTGAACAACAGCAGCTGGCCCTCCAAAACAGGCATCACAACATCACCCATCAAAACTCCACCATCAATCGGGCACCGGGTCGCAGCCACAGGGCGTCCAGGGATGGCAGCGCAGCAGCCGCTTGAGGGTCAGCCAACTGCCCCGGGCCGCCCCATGGCGGGCGATCGCCTCGAGGCCATAGGCGCTGCAGCTGGGGATGAAGCGGCAGCGAGGCCCCAGCAGGGGCGAAATCCAGTGGCGATAGAAGCCAATCACAGCCAGTAAGACCGCGCCTAGCCAGCCCGATGCCCCCGGAACCTCGTCCATGCCGAGGGCCCGGGGGCCAACCGATAGGATCGACCGTTGGCGCAGCAAAGCGCGGACCTGCGGGGATCTCCCCAGCATGCTCGATGCTCCAGCGCCATGGGTTGCCTTGGCAGCCCCATTCCGTCCCATGCATTCCTTTTCATGTCTCGCTACCGCGGCCCTCGACTGAGGATTACGCGGCGCTTGGGAGACCTTCCCGGTCTCACCCGTAAGTCCGCCAAGCGGTCTTATCCCCCCGGTCAGCACGGCCAAGCCCGTCGCAAGCGCTCCGAATACGCCATCCGCCTCGAAGAGAAGCAGAAGCTTCGCTTCAACTACGGCATTTCCGAACGTCAGCTGGTTCGCTACGTGAAGAAAGCCCGTGCCCAGGAGGGTTCTACCGGAACCAACCTGCTCAAGCTTTTGGAAAACAGGCTCGACAACGTCTGCTTCCGCCTCGGTTTTGGCCCCACCGTTCCCGGTGCCCGCCAGCTGGTGAACCATGGCCACGTGACCGTGAACGGTCGCGTCGTGGACATCGCCAGCTTCCAGTGCAAGGCCGGCGACGTGGTGGCCATTCGGGAGCGCAAGCAAAGCAAGTTGCTCGCCGAAGGCAACCTGGCCTTCCCAGGTTTGGCCAACATCCCGCCCCACCTCGAACTCGACAAGAACAAGCTCACCGCCAAGGTGATCAGCAAGTGCGAGCGCGAGTGGGTCGCCCTCGAAATCAACGAACTCCTGGTGGTCGAGTTTTACTCCCGCAAGGTCTGATCTTCAGGATCAAACCCAACGCCGTTGGTTGCCAAGCCCCCGCCAAAAGCGGGGGCTTTTTTGTGCTTCTTGGACTCCGTTGGGCTCCGTGGAGTTGCTGGGCAGGTGGCGCTCAGCCCTTGATCAGGGTTTCCAGGGCGGCCGTCACATCGGCTTGGCGCATCAGGGCTTCGCCCACCAGCACCGCATCGGCGCCGGCGTTCTGCACCCGGTCCAGGTCGTCGCGGGTAAAGAGCCCCGATTCACTCACCAACAGGGCTCCTTTGGCGCGGATCTGCTCGCCGTAGTCGGCGGTGAGCTGCTCGGTGGTGGCCAAATCGGTGTGGAAGGTGGCCAAATCCCGGTTGTTGATGCCGATCAGGGTGTGGGCCGCCCCCTGGGGTTCGTTCCACACCGGCAGGGCCAGCACCCGCTCCAGCTCCCCGGCGTCGTGCACCTCCACCAACACCGCCAGGCCCAGGGCCCGGGCCACCTTGAGCAGGTAGGCGATGTCTTGGTCGGTGAGGATCGCCGCAATCAACAGGGCCGCATCGGCTCCGGCCGCCCGGGCTTGGTAGAGCTGGTAGGGGCTAAGGATGAAGTCCTTGCAGAGCAGGGGCAGCTCCACGGCCTGGCGCACGGCCACCAGCACCTCAAAGCCCCCCTGGAAAAACGTGCGATCGGTGAGCACCGACAGGCAGCTCGCTCCCCCCGCCGCGTAACCCTTGGCAATGGCGATCGGGTCGAAGTCTTCGCGGATCACCCCCTTGCTGGGGCTGGCTTTTTTGACTTCCGCAATCACCGCTGGCTTGCGGCAAGCCGCCAACAGGGCAGCGCGAAAATCGCGGGTGGCGGGCAGATCGGCCACCTGGTCTTTGAGTTTCTGAAGCGGCACCCGTTCGCGGGCCACCGCCACTTCCCGATCCTTTTCCCAGACAATCTTTTCGAGGATGTGGCGCGGCTCACCCTCCGCATGGGGGATGGCGTATTCCAAGAAGGCCACCTTGATCTTGGGGTTGGGGGGCCGGCGGCGGATCTCCATGGTCAAGCGGCCACCTGCTGGACAGCCTGCTTGTAGGCCACTTCCACCACCTCGCTCAAGGTGGGATGGGTGTGCACTTCGTTCACGAGCTGTTTCACACCCTGGCGGCGGGCCACGGCGTTGGCGATCTCCTGGATCAAATCGGCCGCATGCAGGCCATAGATGTGGGCCCCGAGCACTTCGCCGGTGGCCTTGTTGAACAGCAACTTCATCAAGCCTTCACTCTCGAGTTCGGCCAGGGCCTTGGAATTGGCCTTGAAGTAGCTGCGCACCGATCCCAGTTCAAACCCGTCCTGGGCCGCCAGGGCCTTGGCATCGGCCTCGGAGAGGCCCACGGAGCTGATCTCGGGGGGGGTGAAGGTGGCCGCGGGGATCGAGCGGTAGTCGATGGAGCGGGGGTGACCCAGGATGTTGTCGACGGCCACGGCCCCCTGGGCGGCGGCGGTGTGGGCCAGCATCATTTTTCCGGTCACATCGCCCACGGCCCACAGATTCGCCACGGGCTCCCCCCCCGCCAGCACCCGCATCTGGTCATCCACGGGGATAAAGCCCCGGTTGGTTTCCACCCCCATGGAGGCCAGGTTGAGGTCTTTGCTCACGGGCACCCGGCCGGTGGCCACCAGCACCGCATCCACCTCCAGGGTTTCCACCAGCTCCTTGGTTTTCATGTCAGCCAGCTCAATTTTCACCGGACAACCGGGGGTGATTTTGCGGGCCAGCACCCCCGAGCGGGCATCGATATCGCGCCCCTCAATCAAGTGGCGGGCGGCGATCTTGGCAATGTCGGGATCGAAGGTGGGCATCACCTTGTCGAGGGCCTCAACCATCGTGACCTCGCAGCCCAGGGCCGTGTAGACATCGGCAAATTCCAGGCCGATATAGCCGCTGCCGATGATGGCAATCCAGCGGGGAAGCCACTCCAGGCTCACCGCCTCA
>CANHGA010000126.1 GCA_947460085.1 Synechococcaceae cyanobacterium | reverse complement strand
CCTCGGTGGTGGAGGGGATGCTGCAACCAGGCCAAGGGGTGGTCGACCTGCTGCGGGCCGCCTGGCCGGGGGGCTCGATCACGGGCGCGCCCAAGATTCGCGCCTGCCAGCGCCTGGCGGAGCTGGAGCCGGTGGCCCGCGGTCCCTATTGCGGCTCCCTGTTTTGGCTGGGCCCCGATGGGAGCTTCGACAGCAACATCCTGATCCGCTCCCTCCTGATCAAGGACCAACGGCTGCGGGTGCACGCCGGCTGCGGCATCGTGACCGACTCCGATCCAGCCGCCGAAGCCGAGGAGATGGGCTGGAAACTCCAACCCCTGCTGGAGGCCTTGGCATGACAGACCCAGTGGCGATCGCCTGGATCAACGATCCCGGCCCCCATGGCCAGTGGGGCTCCCCAAATGATCTAAGCCTGCCGATCAATGAGCGGGGCCTGCTGCTCGCCGATGGCTTGTTTGAAACCGTGTTGATCCTCGATGGCCAGCCCCGCTTGCTGGCCGATCACCTGGACCGTTGGCACCACTCAGCCGCCCTGCTCGGTTTGGCCAAGCCGCCAGACGAGGCCACCGTGGAACCCCTGATCCATGGGGCGATCAGCCGCAGCGGGATTAGCTGCGGCGCCCTCCGGCTGAATTGGAGCCGGGGGAGTACGGGCAGGGGAATCGCCATCCCGCCAGCCGAGGCCAGCGAGGCAAGCCGAGCCCACCGCTTTTGGCTGCAACTCAGCCCGCACCAACCCAATTTCAACCCGGTGCGGGTGATCGTGAGCCCCACCGAAAGGCGTTGCGCCACCAGTGTGCTGAGCCATTGCAAGACCTTTGCCTATGGGCCCTCGATTCAGGCCCGGCGCCAGGCGCAAGCGGCCGGAGCCGATGACGCCCTTCTGCCAAGCAGCTGCGGCGAGCTCAGCTGCGGCACCACCACCAACCTGATGGTGAGATCGGGATCGGGATCGGGATCAGGATCAGGCACGGGCTGGATCACCCCGCCCCTAAGCAGCGGCTGCCTGCCCGGGATCATGCGGCACCGGGCCCTGGTTCTGGGGGTTGCCCGGGAGCAGACCATCGACGAGACCGCCCTAATGGGCAGCTCTGGTGCCCTCTTAATCAACAGCCTGGGCTGCAGGGCGATCAGCCATCTGGGCCCTAGGGCCCTGCCGATCGCCCCGGATGCCGAGGCCCTGTGGCGCAGCCTGCTTTAGTTGCAGCCCTGCACGGAGATCCGGTAAGTGAAACCGGTGGCGGCTTGATCAGCCGAAGCTCCAATCCTGAAATTCACCTGGGACACCACCTTGCCGGGGTAGGTGGGGAAAGGGCCCCATTGGCGACCCGTGCCCGTGGGCGGTGCAAAGGAGGGTTCGTTGATCACCTGAAAGGCAGTGCCATCGGTGAACTTCAGGAAGCCCTCCACCGGGTAGGTGGCACTCACGGACGAATTGGCGGTGAAGAAAAACTTATAGGTGCTGTAGGGCGCCGTCACAAAGAAATCGGTGTTCCAGTTCGGACGGCTAAAGGGCAATACGGCGCCGGCGCTGATGGTCTTGGTGACGATATTGGTGGTGCCATCCCCACCCACAGGGGCCAGGAACTGACAGGTTTGGGCCCCTGCTGACTGGGCTCCAGCCGTCACTACAGCGGTCGCCGCAGCGGTCAAGGCCAGGGCTGCAGCAAAGGACGTCCGGATGGAAGGAACCCGCATGAAATCTAAAAAAATCAAGTTCAATTTTAAGAGAAAACGGCAAAATTAACGGCCAATCACAACCAACTGGCAGGCCGCCAGCTCACGCTTTCGTAGCAACCATGACTGGGGAAGGGCTGGTTTGCTGGGCAAGATCCCCCCAGCGCAGCAGCTGGGAATGTTCACCGAGTACAGGCCCGATCGGGGCTACGACGAATATTTCACAGCCCACGATGAGCCGCGCAGCAGCCTGCAGCCGCTTGTCTCGTCCCTGGGCCAACTGGGCCTGGATGAACTGAATCGCAACCACGCCGCGGCGGGCATTTTGCTGAAACGCCTGGGGGCCACCTTTCGCCTCAACGATTCGGGCAACAAGGGCGTGGAGCGGATCCTGCCCTTTGATCCGCTGCCCCGGCTGATTGGCATGGCCGATTGGCAGCGCCTCGAGCGCGGCCTGATCCAACGCCTCGAAGCCATTGATCGCTTCCTCGGCGACATCTATGGCGAGCAGAAGATTCTCAGTGACGGGGTCATTCCCCGCGAAGACATCGAAACCTCCCAAGGCTGGCGGCCCCAGATGCAGGGCTTCAAGCCCCCCCTGGGCAAGTGGTGCCACATCTCGGGGCTGGATTTGGTGCGGGATGGCCAAGGGGCCTGGAGGGTGCTCGAAGACAACCTGCGCTGCCCCTCGGGGGTGGCCTATTTCCTCGAGAACCGCCGCGTGATGAAGCGGATGTTCCCGAGTCTGTTTGCCGGGCGCACCGTGCAACCCATCGACGACTATCCATCCCACCTGCTGCAAACCCTGCGGGAGTTGGCCCCCTGGACCGACAGCCCCAAGGTGGTGCTGCTCACCCCGGGGGTATTCAACAGCGCCTATTTCGAGCACAGCTACCTCGCCCAACAGATGGGCATCCAGCTGGTGGAGGGTCGCGATCTGGTCTGCCAAGACGATCGGGTCTGGATGCGCAGCACCGGTGGCTTGGAACCCGTCGACGTGATCTACCGCCGCATCGACGACGACTTCCTGGATCCGGCCCTCTTCCGCAGCGATTCGGTGCTGGGGGTGCGGGGCTTGATGGAGGCCTACCGCGCCGGCCGGGTAGCCATTGCCAATGCCCCCGGCACCGGCGTGGCCGACGACAAGCTGATCTACGCCTACGTGCCGGAAATGATCCGCTACTACCTGGGCGAAGAACCGATCATCGAGAACGTGCCCACCTACCTCTGCGCCCAGCCCGACGACCAGGCCTACGTGCTGGCCCACCTGGGTGAACTGGTGGTGAAAGCCGTGGCCGAAGCCGGGGGCTACGGGATGTTGATCGGCCCCCATGCCAGCAGCGCAGAGATCGCCGAATTCGCCGACAAGATCAAGGCCAACCCCCGCAACTACATCGCCCAACCCACCCTGGAGCTGTCCACCGTTCCGTCCCTGAGCCAAGGGGAGCTCTACCCCTGCCACGTGGATCTGCGCCCCTATGTGCTGAGGGGCAAGGGGGCGTGGGTCAGCCCTGGGGGCCTAACCCGGGTCGCCCTGCGGCGGGGATCCCTGGTGGTGAATTCCTCCCAGGGGGGTGGCTGCAAAGACACCTGGATTGTTGATGATGCCCCGAGTCGGGAGGTGGTCCCATGCTGAGCCGGGTTGCCGAATCCCTGTACTGGATCAACCGCTATGTGGAGCGGGCAGAGAATGTTTCCCGCTTTGTGGAGGTGAGCGAGGCCATGGCCCTCGACTGCCCCCCCGGCAGCGCCGAACCCTGGCTGCCCCTAATCGAGGCCAATGCTGATCGGGAATTGTTCGACAAGCTTCACCCGTCGGCCACCCCCCAGGACGTGGTGACCTTCTTGGTGCGCAACGAGGACAACCCCAACAGCATCATCAATTGCATCGCCTTTGCCCGGGAAAACGCGCGCCAAATTCGGGAAGTGATCACCACCGAGATGTGGGAACAACTGAACGACATCTATTGGACCCTTCTCGAGAACGAGACCTTCTGGAACCAACCCGGCCAGGAGCAATTGCGGGATATTCGCCGCGCCTGCCAACTCTTCTACGGGATCACCGACGCCACCTTGAGTCGCGACCTCTCCTGGCAATTCAGCCGGCTTGGCCGCCTGCTGGAGCGGGCGGATAAAACCAGCCGCATCCTCGATGTGAAGTACTTCCTGCTGCTGCCATCCCCCGATGAAGTGGGCGGAGTGCTGGATGAACTGCAGTGGATCTCCCTACTGCGCAGCGCCGGGGCCTATCAAATGTTCCGCCAATCGCGCCAACAGGCGATCGAGCCCAAGGCCGTGGCGGCCTTCCTGCTGCTCAATCCGATCTTTCCCCGCTCGGTGCGGTACTGCCTGGAGCGCATCCACGAAACCTTGAAGATCATCAAGGGGGAATCCGTGCCCGGAGACCCCGACCAGATCGAGTGCCAGAGCGGCCTCACCCTGGCCCGCTGGAGTTACACCAGCATCGACACCCTGGTCAATAGTGGCTTGCATGAATCAATCGACGACCTGCAGAGCGATTTCAACCGGCTGCATGAACTGATCGAACAGCGCTACTTCGTCGCAGCCAACATCGCTGCCACCTCCGCCCCATCCAGCACCCCATCCAGCGCAGAGCTTCCATGCGTGCCCGCGTAACCCACACCTTCACCTATCGCTACAGCGCGCCGGTCCTGCTGGGGCCCCACCGCTTTTGCCTGCGGCCCCGGCCCCATGGCTTCCAGCGGCTGATCGACTACCGCCTGGAGGTGAGCCCCGATCCAAGCCAGCTGTTTGATCTGATCGCCGCCGGCGGCGACACCATCACCCGGGCCCGGTTCCTGGGTGAAACCGACCTGTTCCAGGTGGTTGCCAACTCCGAGGTGGAAACCTTCACGGCACCCCTGATGGAGGCCTGCCTCGACGAGGAGATGGCCCGCCTCCCGATCTCGATTGGTCGCCTCAACCCCGATCTGATGAGCAACTTGCAGGGCTGGCTGCCCAACGGTCAGCACGACGCTGCCGCCGTGGATGTGGCCCAAGAAGCCCTGATGGGCAACGATCAGCGCAGCCTCACCTTCCTGCAACAGCTGATCGAAATCATCCAAGACCGGGTCAAATACACCCAACGCCACATCGGCCCCGCCTGGCCGGCCAGCCGCACCCTCAAGGAGCGGGTGGGATCGTGCCGCGACCTCGCCATGCTGATGATCGAGTGCTGCCGCTGCGTCGGGCTGCCGGCCCGATTTGTGAGTGGGTACCACCTGGTGGAGCCGAAACCCGAGCGCTACGACCTGCACGCCTGGACCGAGGTGTATCTCCAGGGGGCCGGCTGGCGCGGGTTCGATGCCAGCGGCAAGGGGGCCGTGGACGAGCGCTACATCCCGATCGCCACCTCATCGAAATCCGACCTCACCGCGGCCATCACGGGCAGCTTCTCTGGGCCACCAGGGGTCGAAAACACCTTCGAGTGGAGCATCGAAGCCGAGGTGCTCAGCGCCATCAGCCACCAGCTCATCCCTGGGAGCTAACCCACCATGACCAGCTCCATCAACAACCCCCCTGGCATCAGCCAAATCACCGCCGCCCTGCTGGAGCAACGGCTTCATGAGGCCGGCATCCGCCTCACCTTTGGCGGCGAACCCACCTACGTGCCCGTGCACCCAGAGGGGGCCGAGTGGAGCGTGGCGGCCGATGGCCCCACCAAATTGCGCTATGCCAAAGCCCTCGGCCGGGAGCTGGAGCAAAGGGTCTGGCCAGGCAGCACGCTGATCTACTGCCCGGGCAAGCGCTACGACGGCGAAGTCAATCCCCGCTGGGCCCTGCGGCTGATCACAGGAACCGATGGAACCCCCATCGTGCGCTGGCCCCAGACCAGTTCAACCCCCCAGGGCCCAACGGCCCGGCGAGCCCTCACTGCCAGCGAGGCCCCGGGGCTGCTGGCCGCCATTGGTAAGGGCTTGGGTTGCCCGCTCCAGCCCTTGCCCCTGCGCGATCCCCTCGATCCCGAGCGCCAGGTTTGGGCCGCACCGCTCTGCCACCACGACGAAGCCAACCCAAGCCAACCCCTGGGCTGGCAGGCGGCGGCCTGGCCCCTGGCGGAACCCCTGCGGGAGCTCATCGGCGCCCCTGGTCCCGCCGGTCTGCGGCTGCCCCTGGCCCACTTCCCCGAGGGGGTGCTGCGGCAGGTGCTCACCTTGGAGGTGGGGCCGCAGGACTGGAGCCTGTTCCTGCCACCCCTGGCCCGCCAACCCCTGGAAAGCCTGTTGGGCGTGATTGCCCAGGCTTCGGCGGCCTGGAGCCAGCCGGAGCTCAGTGGGGTGCTGCCCCTCGATACCGATGGGGCCTGGCAAGTGCTGGGGCTCACCGCAGACCCCGGCGTGCTGGAGGTGAACCTGCCTGTGTGCCACAGCTGGGCCGACTACGCCGGCTGGATGGGGGCCTTGGAGGAAGCGGGCGAGGCCGTGGGCCTGCGCTCCTGGAAGCAACAGGGGGAGCGCACCGAGGGCAGCGGCGGCGGCAACCACCTGCTCTGGGGCGGTCCCAGCCTGGAGGAGAACCCATTCTTCGGCCGGCCGGCCTGGCTGGTGGGGATCCTGCGCTACTGGCAACACCACCCAAGCCTGG
>CANHGA010000125.1 GCA_947460085.1 Synechococcaceae cyanobacterium | reverse complement strand
CTGCTGGCCACGGGCAGCCCCGGTGGTAGCCGGATCATCACCACCGTGTTGCAGGTGCTGCTCAACCGCCTGGTGCACGGCTTGAACCTGGCCTCAGCCGTGGCAGCACCGCGGATCCACAGCCAACTCTGGCCCGACCAGGTGTTGATCGAACAGGGCTTGAGCCCTGACACCATCAAGATGCTGGAAGCCATGGGTCACCGCCTGGTGAAGGGGCCTGCCATGGGATCGGCCAATAGCGCGGAATCCCTAAGAGGGCCCAGCGGCCGGCCGGCCGGAAGTTACGGGTTTGCCGACCCCCGCCGCCGCGATGCCGGGGCGGCGGGGGAGTAGCGGTTTGCGACCTAGGCCGCGGCTTGGTTCGGCGCGGTGAGCATGTTGATGGCTGAGAAGGCCAAGCCGATGCCAAACAGCATGCCAATCGCCCAGATGCTGTCGCTGGGCCATTCGGCGATCAACATGCCCCCCAAGATGGCTGTGACCACCCCATCCACCAGCACCAAGGCCCTGGCAGGCCCCTCGTTGGTGGCGGCGGCGGCCAATTCCATCACCCCTTCAAAGGCAAGCAGGAATCCCACAAACAGGGTGAGGCTCACTTCGCTGTCGATGGGGAAGGCCAAGACCCAGATGCCGCCACCCACGTAGAGCAAGCCTGAGAGCAGGCGGAAGATTTTGCCCTTGGTATCAGCTTCGCCGCTAAGCCGCAGCACTTGGGAGATACCTGCCACCACAGCCACGGCTCCGATGGCGATGGTGAGCAGGGTGGCCGACACAAACGGCAGAACGATGGATAAGCCCGCTCCGGCGAACAGCAAAGCGGCGGTCAGCCAGCGCAGGGCTGGGGAGGCAGGAGCTGACAACAAACCAATGCAATGGAAACCCAGCTTAGGGGTTTTGAACTGGGGGCTTTATCAGCGAAGCCTGACGACAAATGTGGCAAAGGATCACGGGAGTTGCCGGAAAGTCGCACCATTGCCAGAGTTGTTACACGTATTGAAAATAACCAATGTTTGAGCTGCTTCCGCCGCTCAACGATCACAACCTTCCTTGGATGGATACCCTCCATCCAATTGTTGTGCATTTTGTGATTGCCATGGGGCTGATCACGTTCGTTTTTGATTGCATTGGAGTCTTTGCCAGAAAGCCTGCCCTGTTCGAAGTGAGCTTTTGGAATTTGCTGTTTGCGACGGCGGCAATTTTTGTGGCGATTATTTTTGGCCAAGTGGAAGCAGGCTTAGCCAATCCCTATGGAGCCTCCAGCGACATTCTTAATTTGCACAGCACGATTGGCTGGTCTTTGGCTGGAATTCTTTCGGCCATGTCGGCGTGGCGCTATGTGATTCGCAGTAAAGATCCCAAGCAGTTGCCCTTACCTTTTTTGGGGGCCGGGGGCTTGCTTAGTGCCCTGATTGTGGTTCAGGTCACGTTGGGAAATCAGCTCATTTGGGTGTATGGCCTTCACACCGTGAAGGTGGTGGAAGCCATGCGAGCGGGTCTGGTCTGATGGGTCTTCACTTCATGAGTCTTCAATTCCTCCCCATTGAATCGCCGATCCAGCAGCTTGCCCCTGAGCTGGGATCCAATGGCCTCCCCTACAGCTTGCCGATCCACCCCAATCTGGTGCACTTCACCATTGGATTGTTTGTGATCGCGATTGCCTTTGATATTGCCGGTGCCCTCTATCCCCTGGAAAAGCGAGTCTTTCGCTTCCTGGCCCTGCCTGTAACCCGCCAGGGATTCCACGATGTGGGTTGGTACAACCTGCTGGCCTGTTGCGGCGTCACGTTTTTCACCGTGGCGGCAGGTTTTTTTGAAATGTTGTTGGCCGTCCCCCTGCCCGGGGTCACCAGCGCGATCGGCCTTCACAGCATGGAAACCATGCTGTGGCATGGGGTTGGCGGTGTGGTGATCCTGCTGGTGATTGTGGCCATGACCGTATGGCGCGGTTACCAGCGCTTTCTTTGGCGCAAAGATATGGGGCGCCAGGTTCAGTGGCTCTATCTGCTGGTGGGCTTGGCCATGTTTCTGATCATTGGTTTGCATGGCACCTTGGGCGCTGAATTGGCCGGGGAATTCGGAGTGCATATCGCTGCCGACCAGCTCTTGGCTGCAGGCGCTGACCTGAAGGTGGCCTTGCCATGACCAACGCCCCGCCATCCAGCATCAAGTTTTCATCCGTGGTGGGTTTGGCCCTGGCCGTTGGTGGGTTGATCGCCCTGAGTTGGTGGATGGGCCAGCAGGCCTACCACTGGCTGCCGGTGCAGGCGTCAACCGCCGCGCCCTTGGTCGATGGCCTGTTCAGCTTTGAAACGGCCCTCGGCACCTTTGTGTTTGGCGGGGTCTCGGCGGTGATGCTCTGGGTGATCGTGATGCATCGCGCTGACAAGTACGACGAGAGCGATGCCTTTCCGATCGAGGGCAATACCAAGCTGGAGGTGATTTGGACCGTGATCCCCCTGGTGATTGTGATGGGGATTGCTGTCTATGCGATGCGGGTGGGAGAAACCCTGGGCTCCGTGGGTCCCATGGAGCACATGCACATGGCCCAGCCCATCGAAGAACGGGGGGGGTATCCCGGGGATCGACTGCCGGCCGAGCAGATCGAGGTGATCGCCAGGCAATGGTCTTGGGAGTTCCGTTATCCGGGTGCGGATGTTTCTTCCACGGAGTTGCATCTGGCTGTTGATCAGCCGGTCAGCTTCCGATTGGTATCTGAAGATGTGATCCATGGTTTTTATATCCCGGCCTTTCGCCTGAAGCAGGATGTGATCCCTGGACGGGCGATCAATTTCAACCTCACCCCCACCCGGGAGGGTCGTTATCGTTTGCGGGATTCCCAGTTCAGCGGAACCTGGTTTGCAGCCAATCAAGCCGATGTGGTTGTGGAGGGTTTGGATACCTACCAGCAATGGCTCAAGGAGGCAGCCTCCCAGCCCCTCCAGGCGGGCATTAGTGATGCCGTAAAGCAATACGAAGATCGCCAGAAATTGAAGAGTCCTGGCTGGGCAACGGTGGTGCCGGCACCTCCTCCTCAAGTCAATGTTCCCGGATCTAACACCCTGCCCCACGACGCCTGATCCCCATGACTTCAGCGAGCTTCCCTCCGAATTACGCCCACCCAGAAGAAGGCTCCTGGTGGCGCTATTTCACGTTTAATACCGATGCCAAGGTGATTGGTATTCAGTATATCGTGCTGGCCTTTTTCTATTTTATGATCGGTGGCCTGCTCGCCATGATCATCCGGGGTGAATTGATCACTCCGGAGGCCGATTTGGTGGATCGCACCGTGTACAACGGCATTTACACGATGCACGGAACGATCATGTTGTTCCTGTTCATCTTTCCAGTGCTGAATGGGCTCAACAACCTGTTGATCCCCACCATGATTGGTGCCCCAGACATGGCGTTCCCGAGGCTAAATGCCGTGGCCTTTTGGTTGGTGCCCATTTTTGGCACCCTGTTGATCGCCAGCTTCTTTGTGCCGGGGGGGCCGGCCTATTCCGGTTGGTGGTCCTATCCGCCGGTGAGTATCCAGAACCCCCTCGGCCATTTTGTCAATGGCCAGGGTTTGTGGCTCACGGCTGTGGCCCTTTCGGGGGTGTCGTCAATCATGGGCGCGGTGAATTTCGTCACCACGATCCTGCGCATGCGCGCCCCGGGCATGGGCTTCTTTCGCATGCCGATCTTCTGTTGGACAGCATTAGCGGCCCAGAGTTTGCAGTTGATCGGCCTGCCGGCCCTCACCGGAGGGGCGGTAATGCTGTTGATGGACCTCACCTTTGGCACCAGTTTTTACGAGCCTGAAGGTGGTGGCGATCCGGTGCTCTACCAACACTTCTTCTGGTTCTATTCCCACCCGGCTGTCTATGTGATCATTCTGCCGGTCTTTGGTATTTTCTCAGAACTTTTCCCGGTCTATTCCCGCAAGCCATTGTTTGGTTATGTCTATGTGGCTGTGGCCTCCTTCCTGATTGTTGGCCTGGGTCTGGTTGTTTGGGTTCACCATATTTTCCCCAGCGGCGTTGCCCAGTGGATGCGTAACTTCTTCATGTTCAGCACCATGCTGATTGCCGTGCCAACCGGCGTGAAGGTGTTTGCGTGGCTTGGCACCATCTGGCGGGGCAAATTGAGGCTTACCACTCCGATGCTCTTCTGTCTTGGCGGCCTGTTTAATTTTGTTTTTGCCGGTGTCACCGGCATCATGTTGGCCACCGTGCCCGTGGATATCCATGTCAGCAATACCTATTTTGTGGTGGGCCATTTCCACTATGTGATCTACGGGGCTGCCGTGATGGGCATCTTTGCTGCCATCTATCACTGGTTCCCCAAGTTCACGGGTCGCATGCCCTACGAGGGCTTGGGCAAGGTGCACTTCCTGCTCACGTTTGTGGGAGCCAATCTCAACTTCCTGCCCATGCACCCCCTGGGTTTGATGGGCATGCCCAGGCGCGTCTCCTCCTATGACCCGGAATTTGCTTTCTGGAATGTGCTTGCCAGCTTGGGGGCCTTTTTGCTCGGGGTTTCGATCATTCCCTTTTTGCTCAACATGCTGAGTTCCTGGGTGCGAGGCGACAAAGCCCCCGCCAACCCCTGGAATGCCATTGGCTTGGAGTGGCTATTGCCGTCACCTCCCGCCGAGGACAACTTTGGTGTGAATGTTCCCACGGTGATCTCCCGCCCCTATGGCTATGGAACCGGCTTGCCCCTGGTTGAAAACCAGACCGCCTATGAGCAAGCCCTGCAGGAGGCCTGATCCATGACCCTCTCCAATCCCCCCACTCAAGAGCACGGCCATCAGAGCCACAATCTCACCGGTTTCATCATTTTCCTTTGCTCGGAAAGTGTCATCTTTTTGGCATTTTTCAGTGGCTATGCCCTACTCAAAACCTCGGCCCTTAATTGGCTGCCGGCGGGAGTTGAAGGGCTAGAGGTTCATGCACCCTTGATCAATACTATTGTGCTGGTTTCCAGTAGCGGCACCATCTATTTGGCCGAACGCTTTAAGGCCAAAGAAAACATGGCCCTCTTCCGAGGGTTTTGGCTGTTGAGCATGGCCATGGGTGCCTACTTCCTCTATGGCCAATATGTGGAATGGAGTGGGCTGCAGTTTGGCTTCACCTCAGGCACCTTTGGGGGTACCTTCTACCTCCTCACCGGCTTCCACGGTCTCCATGTGGCGACCGGTATTGGGCTCATGGGCTTGATGTTGGTGAAGTCCTTCATCCCGGGTAATTACGCCGGTGGCGAGCAGGGTGTCGAGGCCACCTCCCTGTTCTGGCACTTTGTGGATGTGATCTGGATCGTCCTTTTCCTGTTGATCTATGTCTGGCAATAACTGGAGGCCTATCACCATGGATCACCCCACGATTCCCGGAGCGAAACGATGATCATTGATGACATCACCTACGACATCATTGTGGTGGGAACCGGGGCTGCTGGCGGCACCTTGGCCGGCGACTTGGCCGCATCTGGGCTCAAGGTGCTTGTGCTCGAGCGGGGGGTCCAGCTCCCCATCGAGGATCAAAACGTGGCCGATGTGGGCCTGTTCCGCAAGGATCGTTACCACCCCAAAGAACAGTGGTTTGGTACGGACGGTGATCCGTTCTCCCCCCAGACCCTGTATGCCCTTGGCGGCAACACCAAGATCTGGGGCGGGGTGCTGGAACGCATGCGCCAACAAGAATTTGAAGGCCTTGCCCTGCAAGAGGCCCATGCTCCTGCCTGGGGATTGGGTTATGGCGAGATGGATCCTTGGTATACCCAGGCCGAGGATCTCTATCGCGTCCATGGTCGCTCTGGCGTTGATCCCACCGAGCCCAACCGCCAGGGGGACTATGACCTGGCCCCCAAGCCGATTGAGCCCTTCATGGAGGAGCTTCGCTCGGCCTTGCAGCGCCACGGCACCCATCCCTACGACCTGCCCTTGAGCTGGTCGCAATCGCCTATTGATCCCTCCGGCGATGCCGAGTTGTTTGGCGTTGATCGGGCCCTCGAGCCCAAGGGCGCCATCACGGTTCGCACCGGCACTGAGGTGACCCGGCTGCATGTCAACCCATCGGGCACCGAGGTCCGCGGTGTGGAGGCCAACGTGGCTGGTCAGAACTGGTTGTTTATGGCCCACCACGTGGTGCTGGCAGCCGGTGCTATCAACACCGCGGCGATTCTGCTGCGTTCAGCCACCGACCACCATCCCCGGGGTTTATCCAATGGTTCCGACCAGGTGGGCCGCAACCTGATGAATCCCCAGCTCACCTCGATCTTGCAGTTGGCGGCCGAGCCCAATTCCGGCCGTTACCCCCGCAGTCTTGGGG
>CANHGA010000124.1 GCA_947460085.1 Synechococcaceae cyanobacterium | reverse complement strand
TATGGCCCGCAATGCCCTGCTGTTTGTCTTCGCCTATGAGCTCATCTTGATCCCCACCACCCTGTTGGTGGCCTCCTTCGGTGGGGCCAAGCGGGCCGGGGCGGCCGTGCGCTTCCTCACCTACGGGGCTGCCTCTGGCCTCACCTTGCTGGCGGCGGTGTTGGCCTTTGTTTGGCTCCAGCAAGGCGCTGGCTCTATCGCTGGCGCTGGGGCTATCGCTGGCTCTGGGACTATCGCTGGCTCTGGGCAGTGGTCCTTGAGCTTTGCCTACGCCGACCTGGCCCAGCACGCGCTTTCGCCAGAGAATCAGCGCTGGGTGATGGCCCTGGTGCTGTTGGCCTTTGGCCTGAAGCTGCCGGTCGTGCCCTTCCACGGCTGGCAGCCAGCCACCTACAGCCAGGCCCCCACCCCGGTGGCCATGCTGCTCAGTGGTGCCGTGTCCAAATTGGGGGCCTACGGCCTGCTGCGTTTTGGCCTCGAGCTCCTACCCGACACCTGGGCGGCCTGGTCACCCTGGATTGCGGCGGTTGGAGCAATCAGTGCCATCTACGGCGCCCTCAATGCCATCGCCCAGCTCGACATGCGCCGGTTGGTGGCCTACAGCTCCCTGGGACACATGGGCATGTTGGTGTTGGCCCTGGCGGCGGCCACGCCCTTGAGCCTCCAGGGCGTGGTGGCCCAGATGCTCGCCCATGGCTTGATCATTGCCCTGCTGTTCTGTGTGGTGGGAATGATTGAGGCCAAAACGGGCACCAGTTCCATTGCCGAGCTTTCCGGTTTGCTCAACCCCCAGCGCGGCCTGCCCTTCACCTTGGGGCTCTTGCTGCTGGGTTTGATGGCGGCGGCCGGGGTACCAGGGCTGGCTGGTTTTGTGGCCGAATTGCTGGTGTTTGAGGGCAGCTGGACCGCCTTCCCCCTGCCCACCCTGGTTTGCTTGGTGGCCTCCGGTTTGACGGCGGTCTATGCGGTGCGGCTGTTCAACCGGGTGGGCTTTGGTCGCCTCGACAACGCCCGGGCCGATTGGAAAAGCACCACCTGGCCTGAGCGCTTGCCCGCCATGGTCCTCGCCGCCGCGGTGCTGATCGCGGGCATCTGGCCCCAAGCCCTCACCGGATTGAGCGAGAGCACAACAGCTGGCTTGGCAATCCGAACAGCTTTGGCCACGGCTACAGCCCCCCTGATTTCCTGATTCGCCCTAAGCCCATGACAGCCACCGTCGCCGGGGTTCGCCCCAACCTGATTCCGCCCTCAACCCATGCCTACGCCGAGGTGATCCATCGGCTCGAGGCCGGTGGATCGATGCTGCCGGACACGCCGGAGAATCTCCAGCAAATCATCGGCATCTACAAGGCCTATGCCGTGCCGATGGATTTCTATTGGCGCGATTTGCTCTACATCGCCGAGCGGGTGTTTCTCAACCCCCTGCCGGCTTTCAAGTACTTCATCTCCCAGGAGTACCTGGATCTCCCTAACAGCTACGCCGGCGATCAATCGAAGCTGCGCATCTGGCGGGGCGGTGAGAAGGCCCACCCGGAGCTGCTGGAGTTCATGGCCAAGGGGGAAACCCGGGCCATGCCCAAGCTGCTGCACCACCTCTGGCACGACCGGGTGAACATGGAGTTTGCCGAGGCCTGCATGCAGGCCATGTTCTGGCACCAGGGCATGGGGGGGCGCTTCAACGACTACATCGCCAGCGATGCCTACCGGGCCAACGCCGATCGGGCCATCAAGGCCTACTTCAAAGGCAACCTGGTGATGCTGGGGCTCTACAAGCTTTTCCCGGAGATGTTCCTTGAGCAGGTGCGCCAGCTCTCCTACACGGCAAACCTCGGCCTCTTTTGGGAGGTGATGGCGCCGGTGTTCTTTGAGATGAGTGACCTCTACGACGAGGGCAAGCTCACCAGCGTGCCCCAGGCGATGGACTTTCTGGTGAATGGCATTTTTGCCGTGGCTGGACGGCCGATTTACCACCATGTCTTCATCGGTGGGGAGTGCATCGAGATCATTCCCAAGGGCGAGGGCTTCACCTGGCTCTATGAGGCGGCCCTTCCCTACGTGGAGGCGGTTTTCTATCGCACCTCACCCTTTCGGGGCACCAAGAGCTACAACGCCCAGGCCCAGCAGGTGCCGGCCGACCAGGCCGATTTCCACTACGGGATTCTCTACGCCGATGTGTTCCCGGTGGGTTCGGCTGGCATCCCGCCCACCCTGCTGATGCAGGACATGCTGCATTTTCTGCCCCCCTATCTGCAGGAGCTCTACAAGCAGCATCGCCGCGGCGAGGAAGACCAGCTCATTCAGTTGGGCATCACCTTCCAGCGCTCGATGTACAACGTGACCTCTGCGGTGATCCAGGCCCTGCGCTGTGCCCTGCTCTACCCCCTCGATGACACCGACCCCGAGCATCTGATGGCAAACCGCCGTTTCTTTGAGGCCCAGATGGATCGCTTCCTGCGGCCTGAGGCACGCTTGAGTGACATCCAAACCCAGGACTATCGCTAGGAGATCCACTATGCCCACGATTCTTGAAACCGCTGCCGGTGCCGGGGTGTTCAACACCCTCCTTACTGCCGTGGATGCCGCCGGTTTGCGCAGTGCCCTGGAGAGCCCTGGTCCGTTCACCGTGTTTGCCCCGGTCGACGACGCCTTTGCCGCCTTACCCCCCGGCACGGTGCAGACCCTGGTCGACAATCCGCCCCAGTTGGCTCGGATCCTTAAATATCACGTGCTTTCCGGTGCCTATGACAAGGCGGATCTGGTAGCCCAAGCGGAATGGTCAAGTCTGGAAGGGGCACCGCTGCCCATTCGCCGCTCCGAGCCCTTTGAGGTAAAGAATGCCACGGTGGTGACCGCCGACATCGTCTGCGACAACGGCGTGGTGCATGTGATTGATCGGGTGATGCTGCCGGGTTAATGGGCAATTCCTTGCTCACCACGCTGCTGCTGTTGGTGGTGGGGGTTGGGTTTGCCAGGTTCACCGCTAACCGCCTTGCCCGCTGGGCCGTGCCCGCGATCGTGTTGGAGTTGGCGGTCGGCTTTGTCTTGGGCAACACGGTGTTGCCCTTCCCCCAGATTCGCCCCCTCTCTGGGCTGATGGAGCTGGGGGTCCTCACCCTTTTCTTCCAGGTGGGCCTGGAGGTTCGCGGCGGGCTGTTGGGATCCCGGCCTGCGGCGGTGCTGCGCACGGTGTTGCTCTCGGCCTTGACGCCCCTACTGGCCTGGTGGCCCCTGCAGCAGGCCTTTGGCCTGGAGCCTTCTGCGACCCTGCTGTTCGTCGCAGCCTTGAGTGCCACCGGCACCGGTGTCACCTTGCGGGTGCTGGCCCAGCGGGATGCCCTCAACACGCCCTCGGGGCGGTTGCTTGTGGGGGTTTCGGTGCTCGACGATTTGCCCGCCATTGCTCTTTTGACCATGGCCCTCGTGCTGGGCTCCCGGGTCGGGACCCCCGGGGCTGGCCCGCCGGCTCCAGGCCTGGGCCTCCTGCTGGGGCTCCTTGTGGCAGGGGCCAGCTTTCCCTTGACCAGTTGGTGGGTGCGCCGCCATGGCGCCCTTAAGCCCGATCCCCTGGGGGTGATCTTGTTGTTGATTACCTGCAGTTGGCTTGGAGAGTTCACGGGGCTCACCAGCCTGTTGGGTGCCCTATGGGGCGGGGTGCTGCTGGGCCGGTTGGCCCCCATGGCGGAGGGCAGCTCCGAGGCGCGGGAACTGCGCAGTTCCTTGGGATTGCTATCCGATGTCTTCCTCCCCCTCTATTTCATCGGTGTGGGCATGCGCATTGAGCTCTCCACGCTCCAGCAGCTGGCCTCCTGGCAGATGGCGGTGGTGTTGATTGCGCTTGGTGTGGCCCTCAAGCTGATCTGCGCTTTGGGCATCAGCCGCCGGGATCAGGCCGCGGGAGTGGATCGCTGGGTGGTGGTGTTCGGGTTGATTCCCCGGGGTCTGCCGGGGCTTGTGTTTGCTTCAACGGCCCTGGGAGCCGGTGTCATTTCGCCCTTGCAGTATTCCTCTTTGGTGTTGATGGTGATGGTCACCACGGTGCTTGGCTTGCTGTTACTTGGACAGCGTCTGCAGACCTTGAGCCTCTCCGATCAAGCAGGAGAATGCTGAGATGAATTCTCCTGCGGGCCTGAATCCCTACGCCCTGCTTCAGCACTGGCGCCACCGGCTCACCGTGCCCCAGTTCACCATCGTGACGGGCTTGCTGGTGATTGTGGTGGGCACGTTTGTTCTGGCCTCACCGCTCTGCTCCAGCGATGACGTGGGCCTCTGGCAGGCGCTGTTCACGGTGACCTCTGCCATCACCGTGACGGGTCTGTCGATCATTGTGGTCGACCAGGATCTCACCCTGGTCGGTCAAATGGTGCTGGCCGGGTTGATCGTGGTTGGTGGTCTGGGCTTGATGGTGATCACCACCTTCCTTCAGGGATTTGTGCAGGGTCGCTCAGGGTTGCGGCGGCGGCTGGACAAGGGGCGCTCCCTCGATGAGTTTGGGGTTGGCGGCATGGGCCCCACCTTTAACAGGATCTTGTTCACGGCGACCTGCGTGATGGGCATCGGCACCCTGGTGCTCTTCGCCTTTGGCTTCACCGATATCGAGAACCCGGGCCGTCGGCTCTGGGCCTCGATGTTCCACGTGATTAGCGCTTACAACAATGCTGGCTTTGGCCTTTGGGCCAAGAACCTGGAGGCCTATCGCGACAACAGCGTTGTCAATGCCGTGATCGCTTCCATGATCGTGATTGGCGGCATCGGTTGGCGCGTCACCAGCGACCTTGCAGCCAACCGTTTCCGGCGACGGCGGTTGAGTTTGCATACCCGGCTCGTGCTTCGGACCACCGCGTTGTTGATCGTTCTAGGGGCCTTGGGCTTGCTGGTGACCGAGCACTTCGGTTTTGACTCGGGCGCGATGGCTGCCTACAGCCTGTGGCAGAAGCTCCAGATCACCCTCTTTCAATCGATTACAACCCGCACGGCTGGGTTCAACACCATTCCCATGTCGGCGGCGGCAATCACTGATGCGGGCTTGGTTTTGATGATCGTGCTGATGTTTATCGGCGCCAGCCCCGGCGGCACCGGTGGGGGGATCAAAACCACCACGTTTGCCATCTTGATGGGGGCGACCCGCTCCACCCTGCAGGGGCGGCAAGACGTGCTGTTGCACCGCCGCCAGATCCCGGATGGCACGGTGCTTCGCGCCGTGGGGGTCACCTTGGCTTCGATCTTGTTTGTGGTGCTGATGGCCCTGTTGCTAGGGATCGGCCCCACGGCGGGGGGGCTGCCGGGCCACCAGGCCTACAGCTTCATCGAGAAGCTGTTTACCTGCGTCTCTGCCTTCGGCACCGTGGGCTTGGACCTCGGGGTCACCGCCAACCTCAACCGCTGGGGGCAACTGGTGCTGATGGTGGGCATGTTTGTGGGTCGGGTAGGCATCCTGCTCCTGCTTTCTGCCCTCTATGGCAGCCGCCCGACTCCGCGGGTGGGCTATCCCCGCGAAGACATTTACGTGTAACTGGAGCTCGTCTCTATCATCTCGATCTCATTACTTTCATCTCAATCTCATTACATTCAACCCCATTTGAACCATGGCTTTTGAAATGCAACCGATGAACCAGTGGTGGCAACGGCGCCAGGGTGATGGGGGGGATCTTGGTGGCTTTGCTGTGATCGGGGTGGGGCGATTTGGTTCCTCGGTGTGCGCCGAGTTGCTGCGCTCCGGTGCCGATGTCTTGGCGATTGATTCCAGCCAGCGGGCCATCGATGAACTGCGTCAGATGGAGCCGGCGATCGAGGCCCGTGTGGTGGATTGCACCGATGAGGAGGCCCTGCGCGCAGCGGGTGTCTTGGAGCTCTCCACGGTGGTGGTGGCCATCAGCGAGCCGATTGAGGCGAGCATGACGGCCACCTTGATTTGTAAGGACGCCAAGGACACGAAGGTCCGCCAAGTGATCGCCAGGGCCACCAGTGACCTGCACCTCAAGATGTTGGAGCGGGTGGGGGCTGATCGGGTGGTTTTCCCATCGAAGATGCAGGGGCAACGGCTGGGCATGGAGCTGGTGCGGCCCAACCTGCTCGAGCAGTTGCGCCTCGATGACCGCAACAGCATTGAGGAGATCAAGGTGCCTGGGGCTTTTGTGGGCCAGTCCCTGCGCGAACTCAACCTGCGCAAGCACTACAAAGTGAGTGTTCTAGCGGTGGGTCCCCAGGGCCAACTCCAGGTCAACCCCCAGGCCTCCCATCTCCTGCAGGCCGATGAGTTGTTGGTGGTGATGGGATCGAATGAGGCCCTGCGCTCGCTGCCTGGTAGCTGAGATGGGCAATTGCGTTGGGCAATTGAGTT
>CANHGA010000123.1 GCA_947460085.1 Synechococcaceae cyanobacterium | reverse complement strand
CCCGAGCTGGATGCCTCTGAGATCGACCTGGACGCCCGGGATGCGGTTGTGGGCGCGGTCTATCGCCAACTGATGGAGATTGAAAGCCGCCTGCTGCCCTGCGGCCTCCACACCATCGGTAAGCCCCCCACCGCCGAGGAAGCGATCGCCACCCTGGTCAACATCGCAGCCTTGGAGCGCGAAGAGGATGGGCTCCGCTCCCTGCCAGCCCTGTTGGCGGAAAGCCTGGGTCGCACCATCGACGACATCTACAAAGGCAACGACGATGGCGTCCTTGTCGATGTGGAGCTCAACCGCACGATCACCGAGGTCTGCCGCGCTGCCGTTGGCGCCATGGTGAAGGCCGTTACAGGCGCCGATGGCCGCGTCGACCTGCGGGGCCAGTTCGGCTGGTTCTTCAACCTGCTGGAGCGCTTTGGCTTCAAACTGCCCAGCCCTTGGCTGAGCGCTTGCAACGCTGCCGGCTTCCCCGGGGTCGACCAGGCCGAGCTCGACAAGCTGTTTGGCTACCTGCGCTTCTGCCTGGAGCAGATCTGCGCAGATATGGAAATGGAAAGCCTGCTGCGGGCCCTCGATGGCGAATACGTGCTGCCAGGCCCTGGCGGCGACCCAATCCGCAATCCCGGCGTGCTGCCCAGTGGCAAGAACATCCACGCCCTCGACCCCCAGTCCATTCCCACCCGGGCAGCCATCGCCGCCGCCAAGGTGGTGGTGGACCGCCTGATTGAACGTCAGAAAGCCGAGCAGGGCGCCTGGCCCGAAACGATTGCCTGCGTCCTCTGGGGCACCGACAACATCAAGACCTATGGCGAATCCCTGGCCCAGATCCTCTGGTTCATCGGCGTGCGCCCCGTGGCCGATTCCCTTGGCCGGGTCAACAAGCTCGAACTGATCTCCCTAGAGGAGCTCGGCCGGCCCCGCATCGACGTGGTAGTGAATTGTTCCGGGGTGTTCCGCGACCTGTTCATCAACCAGATGGGCCTGATCGACCAGGGCGTGAAGATGGCCGCCGAGGCCGATGAGCCCCTCGAGATGAACTTCGTGCGCAAGCACTCCCAGGAGCAGGCCGCTGCCCAGGGCATCTCCCTGCGCGATGCGGCCACCCGGGTGTTCTCCAATGCCAGCGGCAGCTATTCCTCCAACGTCAACCTGGCGGTGGAGAACAGCACCTGGGAAGAAGAGAACGAACTGCAGGAGATGTATCTCTCCCGCAAGACCTTCGCCTTCAACGCCGACAACCCCGGCGAAATGAACCAAAACCGCGAAGTGTTCGAATCGGCCATGAAAACCGCCGATGTGACCTTCCAAAACCTGGATTCTGCCGAAATCTCCCTCACGGACGTGAGTCACTACTTCGACTCCGACCCCACCAAGCTCATCCAGGGGTTGCGGGACGACGGCAAGGCCCCGGCCAGCTACATCGCCGATACCACCACGGCCAATGCCCAGGTGCGGTCCCTCAGCGAAACCATTCGCCTGGATTCCCGCACCAAGCTGCTCAACCCCAAGTGGTACGAGGGCATGCTCAATTCGGGCTACGAAGGGGTGCGCGAAGTGGCCAAACGGCTCAACTTCACCCTGGGCTGGAGTGCCACCAGCGGCGCCGTGGACAACTTCGTCTACGAGGAGGCCAACGAGACCTTCATCAATGACCCTGAGATGCGCAAGCGGCTGATGGAACTCAACCCCCACAGCTTCCGCCGCATTGTGGGCACCCTGCTGGAAGTGAACGGCCGCGGTTACTGGGAAACCAGCGACGAGAACATCGCCCAACTGCAGGAGATCTACCAGGAGATCGAAGACCGGATCGAGGGCGTCACCAACTAGGTCTTGGCAGCCATCCCAACCACGCTGGTCGCCATTGCGCTGATCATCCTGGTGGCCCAACTGCTCGGTGAACTCGCCCAGCGGCTTCACCAACCCCGGGTGATTGGCGAAATTGTCGGGGGCATTGTGCTCGGCCCCAGCGTGCTTGGGGCATTCCTACCGGGCCTGGAGGAGCACCTGTTTGCCCCGGCCGTGCGCGGCCAATTGAACCTGCTCGGTCAGTTGGGGCTGGTGCTGTTCATGTTCCTGATTGGGCTTGAGCTCAACCCCAATCTCCTCCAGGGCCGGCTGCCCCTGGCAAGCCGGATCACGGCCGTGGGGGTGGGGTTGCCCTTGGCCCTGGGGATCCTGCTGGCATTGGTGCTCGAAGCCTGGCAGCCCCAGTTGCTCCCCGGTGACCTCGCCCTTGCCCCATTGCTGTTCATGGGCACAGCCCTGGCGATTACGGCCTTCCCGGTGCTCGCCAGGATTCTGAGGGAAAGGAATCTGCTGAGCCAACCCCTGGGTGCCCTGGCGATTACGGCAGCCGCCATTGAGGATGTGGTGAGCTGGGTGTTGCTGGCCATTGCCGTGGCCACGGCCCGCTCGAGCACGGGGCTGGGGGCCCTCACCCCCCTGGTGGGCACGGCCGCCTGGAGCTGGTTTCTGCTGGTGGGCTTGCGCCCGCTACGCCTCTGGCTCGAAGCCCGCTACCGCCAGGGCCACCAGCTGGGTCCCCTGCTGCAGGCCAGCCTGTTTGGTGGGGCTCTGATTAGCGCAGCTGTCACCGAATGGCTGGGGGTGCACCTGATTTTTGGAGCGTTTCTCTGGGGACTGGCCATGCCCCGCTACGAGCCCCTACGGCGCCGCCTGGAATTGCGCCTTGAGGCGGTGGTCTTGCAGCTGTTGCTGCCGCTATTTTTTGCGATCAGTGGCCTGGGCACCCAGATCGGCAGCCTCAACACCCCTGCCCTTTGGGGCGCCGCTGCCCTGGTGTTAATCGTGGCCGTGGGGGGCAAATTCATTGGCACCTGGGCCGTGGCCCGGGCCAGCGGCATGCCCGGGCGGGAGGCGCAAGCGATGGGCTGGCTGATGAACACCCGGGGCCTCACCGAACTGGTGATCCTCAATGTGGGCTTAGAACTCGGGGTGATCAGCACCGAACTGTTCACCATGGGCGTGCTGATGGCCCTGGTCACCACCGTGATGGCCGGACCCCTGTTGGGCCAGCTGGGCTACAAACCAGCCAAGGGAGCGGCTTAGCGCCCATCCCTTGGGCATGGCCCTAGCGCCACAGCCTTGGGCAAGGCCCTAGCGCCACAAGGCATCGGCCATGCGCGCCGTTTGAACCATCGGGCCCACATCGTGGACCCGCAGGATGCGGGCCCCCTTGGCAATCGCTTGGCCGCCAACGGCAGCCGTGCCCCAAAGGCGGGCCTTGGGGCGGGGCTCATCGAGCACATCGCCGATAAAGCGCTTGCGCGAGGCACCGATCAACACCGGGTAACCCTCGGCAACCAGCAGATCCAGCTGGCGCAACAGCTCCAGGTTCTGGGCCGTGGTTTTGGCAAAGCCCAGGCCCGGATCCCAGATCACTTGGTCCGCTGCCACCCCGGCCGCCAGGGCTTGGTCGGTGGCTTCCAGCAGGGCATCTCGCACCTCCAGGGTCACGTTGGCGTAGGTGGCCAGCCCATCCATCGCCTGGCTGCTGCCGCGGCTGTGCATCAGCACATAGGGGCAGCCACTTGCCGCCACCACCGGGACCATGGCCTGATCGGCCACGCCGCGCACATTGTTGATCCAGTGGGCACCGGCGGCCAGGGCCCGTTCGGCCACTGCCGGGTGGAACGTATCGATGGAGAGCAGGGCCTGGGGATGGGCCTGGCGAATGGCTACAAGGGCAGGCTCTAAGCGGAGCCACTCCTGATCGGCATCGAGCTCCAGGGCCCCGGGCCTGGTGCTTTGCCCGCCGAGGTCCAGGACATCGGCCCCGGCCGCAAGCATCAGCGATGACTGCCGCACGGCCGCTTCCGGTCGATCAAAACAGCCGCCATCACTAAAGGAATCGGGGGTGACATTGAGCACCCCCATCACCCAGGTGCGGGCTCCCCAGGTCATCACCCGCCTGGAGCTTGGTAGTTGGCGATGCGCCCGAAGCTCAAGGGATCCAGGGACGCCCCGCCCACGAGCACGCCATCAATGTCGCTCTGGCCCATCAGATCGTCGATGGTGGCTGGTGTGACCGAACCGCCGTACTGGACGATCACATCGTCGTGGCCCACCCATCCCCGGATCAGGCCACAGATGCGATTGGCTTCCTCCGCAGCGCAGGTTTTGCCCGTACCAATAGCCCAAATCGGCTCGTAGGCCACGATCAAGCTGCTGGGATCCACCGCATGGAGCCCCTGCTCAATCTGGCGATGGATCACCCGCTCGGTTTCGCTGGATTCCCGCTGGTCGAGGCTTTCGCCCACGCAAAGGATGGGGATCAAACCGTGCTTTTGGGCCGTGCGGGCCCGCAGGTTGATCTGCTCGTCGGTTTCGCTGTAGTACTTGCGGGGTTCGCTGTGGCCCACGATCGCGTGGGACACCCCGTGTTCCACGAGCATGGCGGCAGAGATCATCCCGGTGTAGGCCCCCTTCTCCTCCCAGTGCACGTTCTGGGCGGCCACGGAAACGCCAGCCCCGGCCAGGTGGCGCGACAGGGTCGGGATGGAGGTAAACGGCGGGGCGATCACCACCTGCCGATCCGCAGGCAGGTCCTCGATCAATGGGCGGAAGGCAGCCGCAAAGACCCGCGTTTCTTCGCAGGTCATGTGCATCTTCCAGTTGCCGGCAATCACAGCCTTGCGCACCTGCTTAACCCAAGCGTCTTGGGGCTCAACCTAATGGGCCGCGGGGAAGCCCCCACCCAAGGGGCCCGTCGGAGGGGAACGATCAGAGGTGCTCCCAGGGGACCTTCCAGAGACGCGCTCAATCCCGCGGAATTGGGGTCACCACGATCTCGCGGCCATCCATCTGCACGGCATCACCCAGGCCCAATTGGCGCCCCCGGCGGGTTTCAATCGCGCCATTCACCCGCACATCACCGCGCTGGATCCGCAGCTTGGCCTCACCTCCGGTGCCAACGAGCCCCTGAAACTTTAGAAATTGGTCGAGTTTCAAGGCCTGGCAAGCGCTGATAGCGTGCCGGCATGCTCGCACCTTCACCGGCCGGCTTTCGCGCCCTCTGGCCGCTGTTGAAGCCCCACCGCCGTCGCCTGCTGCTGGGTGGACTGTGCATGCTCATTTTTGTGGCCTGCTGGCCCCTGTTGGCCTGGCTAGCCGGTCAATTGATTCCCGCCATTGGCGCCGGCGACCTACCGGCCGTGGCCCGCACGATTGGGGCGGCCTTGCTGGTTTTCATGGTGCAAAAGGCCGCCCAATTCGGCCAGGACATCCTCCTGGCAGGGCCAGCCTTGCGGGTGAGCCAGGAGCTGCGCCGCAGCCTGTTTGCCCGGCTGCAAACCCTGGATTTTGGGGCGCTGGAAAAGCTGTCCGCCGGCGATCTCACCTACCGGCTCACCGAAGACGCCGACCGGGTGGGGGAGGTGATCTACAAGACCATCCAAGACACCACGCCCAGTGCCCTGCAATTGGTGGTGGTGTTGGGCTACATGGTGTGGCTCGACTGGCCCCTGGCCCTGGCCACCCTGCTGCTGGCCCCCGTGGTGGCCCTGCTGGTGAGCAGCTTTGGCGCCCGGGTGATGGGCGCAGCCGAGCGCAGCCAAAAACAGGTGAGTGACTTGGCGAGCCTCCTCGGCGAAGCCATCGGCGGCCTGCCCCTGGTGCGGGCCTTTGCCGCGGAACCCTGGCTCCAGGAGCGGTTCAACACCGAAATCGACCTGCATCGCCAAGCCCGCTACCGCACCCTGAGCCTGTTGGCCCTGCAGCACCCGGTGGTGGGCTTCATCGAAGCGGCCGGCATTCTCACGGTGCTGCTGGTGGGGGCAGCGCGCATCCAGGCCCAGGGCTTGGACAGCCAGGGATTTAGCAGCTATGTGGCTGCCTTACTGATGCTGATCGATCCGATTGGCCACCTCACCACCAACTTCAACGAGCTGCAACAGGGTCGGGCCTCGCTCAAGCGCCTGCGGGCCATTGAAAGCGAGCCCGTGGAACGGCCCGACAGCTCCAGGGCCCAACCCCTCGGTGCCGTACGGGGCGAGCTGCGGCTCGACCAAGTGAGCTTTGGCTACGACCCCGCCAGCCCCGTGCTGCACAGCGTGAGTCTCGAGGTGCAACCCGGCCAGGTGGTGGCCCTCGTGGGACCATCCGGAGCGGGCAAGAGCACCCTCTTTTCCCTGCTGTTGCGCTTCAACATTGCCCAAACGGGCCAGGTGCTGCTCGATCAACAGAACCTGGTCGACCTGCGCGCCCGGGATCTGCGCAAGGCCATCGCCCTGGTTCCCCAACAGAGCAGTGTGTTTTCCGGAACGGTGGCCGAAGCCATTGCCTTTGGCCGGCCGGCCAGCCCCGAGCAGATCCGGGAAGCCGCCCGCGTGGCCAATGCCTCTGGCTTCATCGAAGCGCTGCCGGGGGGCTACGCCAGCCGCATTGAGGAGCGGGGCAGCAATTT
>CANHGA010000122.1 GCA_947460085.1 Synechococcaceae cyanobacterium | reverse complement strand
CCGCATCTATGGCCAAATTCCTGGCCTGATCCCCACGATCGTGGCAGTGCTGGCCCTGTTGATGGGTTTCAACCTGCTGGGGGTTCTGAAGATTCCCCTCCCCCCTGGGCCAGACCCTGAAATCTGGCGAAGCAAGGTGCCCGCCCCCCTCGCGCCCCTGGCCGCCGGCTTGGCGTTTGGCCTCGCCGCAACCCCCTGCACCACGCCGGTGTTGGCGGTGCTGCTGGGCTGGATGGCCCAGAGCGGCAAACCGGTGGTTGGCATGGTGCTGCTCACCAGCTTTGGCGCTGGCCAGGTGTTGCCCCTGCTGCTCGCGGGGACAGCGGCGGCCAGCCTGCCGAGCCTGCTCAACCTCCGAAAGGTGGGCCAGTGGGTGCCCCCGATCAGCGGCGTGGTCCTGGTGACCACCGGAGCCCTAACCCTGGTGGCCCAATGGCTCTGAAGGCAGACCAATGAAACCTCTCCTCAAACTGGCCTCCTGGATCTCCGATCTGCGCCTGGCCATTGGCCTGCTGCTGGTGATCGCCATTGCCAGTGGGATCGGCACCGCCATTCCCCAAAAAGAAAGCGGCGCCTTCTACCACCAGCTCTACGACGGCCAACCCTGGCTGGGGCTGATCAAAGGGGATGGCGTGCTGGCGCTCCAGCTCGATCACATCTATTCGAGCACCTGGTTTTTAGCCCTACTGGCCTGGCTTGCCCTATCCCTGCTGCTCTGCAGCTGGCGCCGTCAATGGCCCGCCCTGCGGAACGCCATGCGCTGGGTGGATTACCAATCACCGCGCCAACTCAGCAAGCTGAGCGTGGCCGAAACCATGGCCAGCCAAACGCCAGCCGCCAGCCTGGTTCAGCTGGAAGGGATGCTGAAGGCCCAGGGCTGGCAGATCCAGAGCCACCCAGGCAGGCTGGCGGCCCGCAAGGGCCTGCTGGGCCGGGTCGGGCCGATGCTCGTGCATGCCGGCATGGTGGTGCTGATGCTGGGCGCCGCCTGGGGCTCCCTGGCAGGCCAGCGCTCCGAGCAATTTCTGGCACCGGGCCGCACCCTGGATCTGCTCAACAGCCGCGGCCAAAGCCAATTGGTGGTGGCCCTCGATGGCTTCTCCGTGCAACGGGATCCGGCGGGCCGGCCGGAACAATTCACCTCCCAGCTGCGACTCCTGGATGGCGAATCAGGCCCCGAGCTCAAGCAGGCCGAAATCAGCGTGAACCATCCCTTGCGCTTTAAGGGCATCACCCTCTATCAAGCCGACTGGTCGCTCGCTGCGATCACGGTGCAGCTCGGCAAAAGCCCCTTGCTGCAGCTACCGCTGCAGCCCTTCCCCCAACTCGGCGAACAGATCTGGGGACTGGTGCTTCCCACCCGCCCCGACGGCAGCGAACCGGTATTGCTGAGCCTCAACAATGAGGCGGGCCCCGTGGACGTCTACGGAGCCGATGGCCAACTCCTCGGCCAACTGGTGCCAGGCGGCGCCGCCACAGAGATCAAAGGGCTGCCGATTCGGGTGGCCAGCGTGCTTCCAGCCAGTGGCATCCTGTTGAAAAAAGATCCCGGCGTGCCCCTGGTCTATGCGGGCTTTGCCATAGCCCTTGCCGGAGGAGGTTTGAGCCTGGTAGCCACCCGCCAGCTCTGGGCCATCGGCGAGGGGGAGGGGGAGAGCGGTCGCCTGCATGTGGCCGGGCTCTGCAACCGCGACCTCCCGTCCTTTGCCCAGGAGCTACCCCAGTTGCTAGGCCAGCTCTAACAGGGCAGCCGGGTTCCGTGACTCACCCGCACCACGGTGTGGACATTGCCCCGGGGATGGAAATCCGCCTCGAGTTGCATCCACTGGGGAGCCGCCGCTGCCACGCAATCATCAAGGATGCGGTTGGCCACTTCCTCGTGGGAAATGGAGCGGTCTCGGTAGCTGTTGACGTAGAGCTTGATCGCCTTGAGCTCCAGCACCCGGGGGCCGGGTTGGTAGATCAGGCGCAACACGGCGAAATCGGGATAACCCGAAAACGGGCACTTGCAGGTGAACTCAGGCAGCTCAATGGCCACCTCGTAGGGGCGACCTGGACGGGGGTTCTCAAAGCAGATCAGCTCCGCATCGGAAATTGCCCGCTCGCCATAGAGCGGTGTGCGCGTTTGCTCCACAGGTTGCTCGCTATCCATGCTTGCGATCGTAGACAGGCCCCCTGGCCAGGTAGCCGTTGCTACGGCGACTCCATCAACCCTCAGGCCTAATGGGTCCTGTCCCCTTCCTTGGGCGGGGATTTCCTGAGAGACTCCCTTCAAAGCCCTAGCTGCTTCCATGAAAAAAATCGAGGCCATCATTCGTCCCTTCAAGTTGGAAGACGTGAAGATTGCGCTGGTCAACGCAGGCATCGTGGGCATGACCGTGAGCGAGGTGCGCGGTTTTGGCCGCCAGAAAGGGCAAGTCGAGCGCTATCGGGGCTCGGAATTCACCGTGGAGTTCCTGCAAAAGCTCAAGCTCGAGATCGTGGTGGATGACAACCAGGTGGACACGGTGGTGTCCGCGGTGCAGGACGCTGCCCGCACTGGCGAAATCGGCGACGGCAAGATTTTCGTGAGCACCATCGATTCGGTGATTCGGATCCGCACCGGCGATCGCGACAGCAGCGCGATCTAGGCCGGTTCTAGCCGTCGCCAGCCGCGACGCCTTTCAGCTGGTGGCCAGGGTTCTGGTCACCAGCTTTTTGATGGCCCCAGCGTCCACGCCACAAGCCTCCCCAGCCGAGGGGCCCTGGCCCCGCAGCCAGAGCAGATATTCATGGTTGCCCGCTGGCCCCGTAATCGGTGAGGCCACCAAGCCCGCCGCCGCTAGGCCCAGCCCTGCCGCGGCCGCCATCACCCCAGCGATCGCATCGGCGTGGGCATCAGGATCCCGCACCACCCCGCCCTTACCCACCCGGGCCTTACCCACCTCGAACTGGGGCTTCACCAGCACCACCAGCTCCGGGATGGCCTGGGGCGCCAACAAGCCCTTGAGGGCTGGCAACACCAGGCCAAGGGAAATGAACGACACATCCGCCACGGCCAAATCGGGCCATGGATCAGCTTCGCCGTAGAGATCAGCGGCAACCAAATGGCGCAGGTTGGTGCGCTCCTTCAGCACCACGCGCCCATCACTGCGCAGGCTCCAGGCCGTTTGGCCATAGCCCACATCAATGCCATAGACCCGCCTAGCTCCGTGCTGCAGCAGGCAATCGGTAAAGCCACCGGTGGAAATTCCCCCATCGAGGCACACCCGACCGTCCACCTCGAGGGGGAAAGCCTCCAGGGCCGCCAGGAGCTTTTCGCCACCGCGCGACACAAAGCGCGGCGGATGTTGCACCTGCAGCTCCAGCTCGGGGGCCACATCGGTGCCGGGCTTATCGAGCACCTGATCCCCTGAACGCACCCGACCGGCCCGAATCAGCTGCTGGGCCTGCTGGCGCGAGGTCACCAGCCCGCGGGCCAGGAGCTCCAAATCCAAGCGTTGCTTGCGGGCCATTGCTGCAGGGGTGCGGCTTCAACGCGGCCCGGTTGTGATCAAACCACACGGGAAACGGAACACATTCCAAACAAGCGGGCCTGCTGGTGGAAAACCAGCTGAAGATGCCCCAAACGAAGAGGCGAAACCCATGGCCACTTCCCTTCAACGCCGAAACAATGTGCGCTCCAGCAACGTGGTGGAGCTGCTGCGCCCGGGCTGTTTTGTGCGGCTGCCCAACCAGCCCCGCGACCTACCCCCATTCCAAGTGATCCAGTGCCGCGGTGGCCGCTGCTGGGTGCGTCAACAGAGCTGGGGAAACCTGGTGCAGTGGGAAGTGGCCCACCAACAACTCACCACCGCAGCCTGAGCTGGGGGATCACCGGCCTACTCCGATACTGCCGACCCATACATTGGTGGAGCTGTTGCCACGCGCTGGCCCTTGATCGAGCGTTACACCCTGCCCGAAATGGGCGCCCTCTGGAGCGAAGAGGCCAAATTCCAGAGCTGGCTCGATGTGGAAATTGCCGCCACAGAAGCCAACTGTGAGCTGGGGCGGGTCCCGGCCGAGGCCGTGGCCACCATCAAGGAGAAGGCCGCTTTCAGTGTGGATCGCATCCTCGAGATCGAGGCCGAAGTGCGCCACGACGTGATCGCCTTCCTCACCAACGTGAATGAACACGTGGGCGATGCGGGCCGCTTCATCCACGTGGGCATGACCAGCTCCGACGTGCTGGATACGGGAGTAGCCCTCCAGATGAAGGCCTCGGTGCAACTGCTACGCACCGAGCTCGACAAGCTGGCCGATGCCCTGCGGGACCTCACTCGCGCCCATAAGGGCACGGTGATGATTGGCCGCTCCCACGCCATCCATGGCGAACCGATCACCTTTGGTTTCAAGGTGGCCGGCTGGCTGGCCGAAGTGCTCCGCAACCAGGAGCGCCTCGAGCGGCTGGAGCGGGTGGTGAGCGTGGGCCAGATCAGCGGCGCCATGGGCACCTATGCCAACACCGAGCCCCAGATCGAAGCGATCGCCTGCGCCAAGCTCGGCCTCGTGCCCGACACCGCCAGCACCCAGGTGATCTCCCGCGATCGCCATGCTGAATACATCCAAACCCTGGCCCTGGTGGGAGCGGCGCTGGAACGCTTCTCCACGGAAATCCGCAACCTTCAGCGCACGGACGTGCTCGAGGTGGAGGAAAACTTCGCCAAGGGCCAGAAGGGCAGCTCCGCCATGCCCCACAAGCGCAACCCGATCCGCAGCGAACGGATCAGCGGCCTGGCCCGGGTGCTGCGCAGCTACGTGGTAGCCGCCCTCGAGAACTGCGCCCTCTGGCACGAACGGGACATCAGCCACAGCTCGGTGGAGCGGATGATGCTGCCCGATTGTTCCGCCACCCTGCACTTCATGCTCAGGGAGATGACCGATGTGGTGAAAGGCCTGGGGGTGTACCCCGAGAACATGGCCCGCAATATGAATGTGTACGGCGGCGTGGTGTTTAGCCAGCGGGTGTTGTTAGCCCTGGTGGAAGCGGGCATGGCCCGCGAGGAGGCTTACCGGATCGTGCAACGCAACGCCCACACCGCCTGGAATATCGAAGGGGGTAACTTCCGCGCCAATCTGGAAGCCGATGGCGATGTCACCAGCCGGCTCAATCCAGGGCAGTTGGCCGATTGCTTCTCCACCGATTTGCACCAAGCGAACCTGGGTGTGATCTGGGAGCGGCTGGGGGTTTGAGGGCCCTCAAGCCGCGCGTATAGTCGAAAGAGAGACGATTCTTGCTGGCTCCCATGGGTCGAGACCTGCAGTGGATCATTGGTAGCAAAATTCCCAACCAACGCCGGGTTTTCCTTCTAGGCAAGATCACCCTGGCCGTTGCTGTGTTGTGGGCGTGCAAGCGCTTGGTGAATGGCCTGGGCCTGGATGTTTTAAGAATTAACAGCCTATTTATAGCCCTGGTGCTATCCACCGTGGTGCTGCTCACCCTGCTGCTCAATGGGGTGCTGAACGACTTCAAGGAAAGCGAAAAACTTCCGGGCGAAGCGGCCACCATTTTGGAGAGCTTGAGCCTGGAAATCCTGGCGATTCCCTCCCATAACCCCCAGGCCGAGGTGACAAGCCATCAGGCGGCGGTGACCACCCTGGCGGAGGCCCTCCTCAACTGGTTGCTGGAGAAGATCTCCACCGCCCAACTTCATTCGGTGTACCAAGCCTGTTGCCAGCAAACGCTGGCGGCGGTGGCCCTGGTTCCGGGGAGCCTGAATCTGCAGATCCGGATGACCCAGCAGCTGGAGCGGATCCTGCTGATCATCAACCGCATTGAAACGATCCGCACCACCGGCTTTGTCACCTCGGTGTACTGGCTGGCGTACTTGGGCACGGGCCTCACCTGTATCGGCCTGGTGTTTACCCGCATCGACCCGCCCCTCGAGGCCGGCCTGTTTCTGTTTGTGGTGAGCTTCATCCTGATCTTTTTGATCCGTCTGATCAACGACCTCGACAACCCCTTCGGCTTCAGTGATCCCGATTCCGCCGAGGATGTGAGCCTGGATGTGTTGATCCAGGCGATCGAGCGGCTCCAACTGGCTCCCCAATTGTTCAACCGGTGATCTGGGATGGGCCGCACCCGCTCCATCGCCATCAGCCAGGGGATCGGATTGGGCCTTGGCCTTGGAATAGGCATAGGCATGCTGGCCTTGCCGGCCCTGGCCCAGTGGAGCAGCGATGCAGCCCAGGCCGGTGCCAGCGCCTACTGCGAAACCATCAACCAGGGCCTCCGCGTCTCCCAAGCTGAGCTACGGGCAAGCCAGGCCATGGCGGAGGTGTTGTCGATCACGGCAGGGCCGGTGGCGGCGGGGCTGACCCTTAACAACCCGGCCCTGCTCGATCGCTTGAGCTACCTGATCGACAGCCTCTGCCCCAATTCCGGAGCGTCCCCCACCGATCTGGAGCCCATCCTCTGAGCCAGGCAATTT
>CANHGA010000121.1 GCA_947460085.1 Synechococcaceae cyanobacterium | reverse complement strand
CTCCTCGTTGACCTCGTCGACGCGGCGGCCGATGAAGCGCTTGACGGAATAGAAGGTGTTCTCGGGGTTCATGACCGCCTGGCGCTTGGCGATCTGACCGACGAGTTGGTCTTGATTTTTGGTGTAGGCCACCACGGAAGGGGTCGTGCGAAACCCTTCAGCGTTGGCAATCACGGTGGGTTTACCACCTTCCATCACTGCAACGCAGCTGTTGGTTGTGCCGAGGTCAATACCGACGACCTTGCCCATGGGTTCCCACCTCCTTACGGTGAACGAATCGGAATGACTGCATCTTCAGCAGCCGGGCCCTGCCCAGGCGAGGTGTGGTTCCCGAACAGGACCCGACGGTCCACCCCCAGCCAGCCGAGCAATGCCCCTTCCGATTACCGGCCGCACTGCCCTCGTGGGGGTTCTGGGCGATCCCGTGCGCCACTCCCTCTCGCCGGCCATGCACAACGCCGCATTGGCCGAACTGGGATTGGAGTGGGCCTACCTGGCCCTACCGGCCCCAGCCGCTGATCTGGCCACGGTGGTGCGGGGCCTGGAGGCCATGGGCTGCCGGGGCCTCAGCGTGACCATCCCCCACAAGCAGGCCGTGGCAGAACTCTGCCGGGAACGCAGTCCCCTGGCCCAACGGGTGGGCGCCGTCAACACCCTGGTGCCCCTGGATGGGGGTGGCTGGATGGGCACCAACACCGATGTGGAAGGCTTTATGGCCCCCCTGCGCCATGGACCCTGGCAGGGCAAGCGGGCCCTGGTGCTGGGCTGCGGCGGCAGTGCCCGGGCCGTGGTGGCGGGCCTGGTGGAGCTGGGCTTTGGGGCGATCACCGTGGCCGCCCGGCGCCCCGAAGCCCTGGCAGCCTTTGCCCAGTCCTGCGGCCCCTGGGCACCCCAACTCACCCCCCTGGCCTGGAGCGACCTGGGTAGCCCCACCAATCACGACTTGGCTCAGACGGCCTTGACCCAGGCCGATTTGGTGGTGAACACCACCCCGATTGGCATGGCAAGCGCCACAGATCCAGCAGCAGTCAAGGCCTGCCCCCTGGATCCGGCCCAGCTCGACCAGCTGCGGCCAGGGGCCACGGTGTACGACCTGATTTACACGCCCAGACCCACCCAGCTGCTGCGGCAGGCCGCCCGGCGCGGCTGCCCCACCCAAGACGGCCTGGAGATGCTGGTGCAGCAGGGGGCTGCGGCCCTGCGGTTGTGGAGCGGCCTGGAGACCGTGCCCACCGACGCCATGCGGACCGCCGTGGAGACAGCCCTAGCCTGAGGCCTCCATGAGCAGCACCGGCGCGATGCAAGGGCCCCCGATCTGGCAACGGCTGTTGGCGGCAGCGGCCTACCTGCTCCCCTGGAGCGATGGCATTCCCTTCGGCCAGGGGCTGTTTGGCCTGTTCCCAATCCTGACCTGGCTCCAGCTGCCCGCCCTACCCGTGGTGATGGTGCAGCAGGTGGTGCCCTTTGGGAGCCTGGTGCTCTTCCTGGTGCTCTTCCTGGCGGTGGTCCGCAACACCCGGGTGCCCTACTTCATCCGCTACAGCGTGCTGCAGGCGATTTTGGTGGACATCGTGCTCGTGCTGATCAACCTCGCCTTTGGGGTGCTGCGGCTCAATGGCGGCAACTTTGCGGGCAGAACCCTCAGCAACACGGTGTTCCTCGGGATTCTGGTGTTGGTGGGCTTTGGGGTGGTCGAAAGCCTGCGGGGCAAGGAAGCCGATATCCCCACGGTGTCCGAAGCGGTGCGCATGCAGCTGAACTAGCCAGCAGCTGCTGCGATAGGTTTGTCGATTCGTCGCTGGTGAGCCTTGCGCTCGCTGGCCCCTGCCCCTTAAAGGCTTCCCCGACAGGCGACCATGACGCAGTCTTATTACGAAACCATGTACATCCTTCGTCCGGACATCCCGGAGGAAGAGGTGGAAACCCATGTCACCAAGTACCGCGATCTCGTGACCGAGTCCGGTGGTGTGGTGTTGGATTGCCAAATGCGCGGTAAGCGCCGTCTGGCCTATTCGATCGCGAAGCACCGCGAAGGCATCTACGTGCAGCTCAACCACGATGGTGATGGCCAGCAAGTCGCCCCGATGGAGCGGGCCATGCGCCTCTCCGAGGACGTGATCCGTTACCTCACCATCAAGCAGGACGGCCCCATGCCCGCCCCCCGCGCCATCCCTGGCACCGCCAGCGAAGCCGCCCCCATGGCCCCAGCCGCCAGCACCGAAGACGTCACGGCTGCTGTTTAAGCACGCTCTTTTTGAGCGAGCTGCCCGTTGATCTGGGCTTGTCATGCCCAATCCCAATCTGTATGGTCCGGCCATGGAGCCGGAGCAACAACCAGTCCCCGAACCGAAGTGGCCCTCTGCGGCTGCTTCGGTTTTTGTTTGGGCCAAAGATCAGCTCAACCCAGCGGCTGAAGCCCCACCTGGAGCTCCAGCGGAAGCCGCACCAGAAGCCCCAAACTTTCGCGAACTCAGGGCCGTGGAACGGGAGCTGGAGACGGCCCTTGCCGAAATCACCAGCCTGAACGCCCTGCTCGAAGACATTCCAGAGATCTTTGAGCGCAAATTTCAACAGCGGCTCCAGCCCCTGCTCGCCGAAAACCAAGCCCTGCGCCATCAGGTGCGGCAACTGCAGGCCGGCCCCACCAACTTCAAAGCGGCAGAGCTGCTGCCGCCAGTCAAGCCGAGCCGGGCGGAACGGCCCCGACTCAGCCAGGTGATCCGCCACGCCTTTGGGCTCAACAATGCCGGCTAGGGGCGGCGTCTAGCGGCGGCCCACAGGCGGGTGGGCAGACCCCACACATAGATGAAACCCTCGGCGGCCCTGTGGTCGAACTGGTCGTCGGAGCCGTAGGTGGCCATATCGGGCACGTAGAGGCTGTGGGTGCTGCTGCTGCGACCCACCACCGTGGCGTTGCCTTTGTGGAGTTTCAAGCGCACCGTGCCGTTGACGGTCTGCTGGGTGCGATCGATGAAGCCATCGAGGGCTTCCTTGAGGGGGCCGTACCAGAGGCCCTGGTACACCAAATCGGCCCAGCTCATCTCGATCTGGCGCTTGTAGCGCTGCACATCCGCCGCCAGGGTGAGGCTTTCGAGCTCCTGGTGGGCCTTAATCAACAACAGCAGGCCAGGGGTTTCGTAGATCTCCCGGCTCTTGATGCCCACCACCCGGTTTTCCACCATGTCGAGGCGGCCAAACCCATGGCCACCGGCCAGAGCGTTGGCTTGGCGAATCAGGCTCACGGGATCAAGCCGCACCCCATCAATGCTGACGGGATTGCCCTGCTCAAAAGCGATCTCAACGATCTGGGGAGCATCCGGAGCGGCCTCCACCGAGCAGGTCATGGCATAGATCTCCTCGGGGGGCTCCACGTTGGGATCCTCCAGGGGACCGGCCTCAATCGAGCGGCCCAGCAGGTTGAGATCGATGGAATAGGGCGACTTTTTACTCACCGGTGATGGGATGCCACAGCGCTCGCCGTAGGCAATGGTTTCCTCCCGGCTCATGCCCCACTCCCGGGCTGGGGTGAGCACCTTGAGATCCGGGGCCAACGCACCAATGGCCACGTCAAAGCGCACCTGGTCGTTGCCCTTCCCCGTACAACCGTGGGCTACGGCATCGGCACCCACCTCCCGGGCAATGTCCACCAGACGGCGGGCAATCAGGGGGCGCGCCAGGGCCGTGGAGAGGGGGTAACGCCCCTCGTAGAGGGCATTGGCCCGAATGGCTGGGAAGGCGAATTCGGTGATGAAGGGTTCAATCAGATCGCCCACGATCGACTGGCTGGCGCCGGAGTCGAGGGCCTTCTGACGAATCGGCTCCAGCTCATCGCCCTGGCCCAGGTCGGCAGCGAAGGTAATCACCTCCTCCACGCCCCATTCCTGCATCAGATAGGGAATGCAGACGCTGGTGTCGACCCCGCCTGAATAGGCCAATACCGCCTTCTTCGCCCGACCCATCACCGTGACTCCAGCACTCAATGGAGCGATTCTCCCTCGCCGGGGGTCCGCCATTGGGCAACCAACCAAAGGGCCATCAATCCCGGCGGCACCAACACCAGCCCCCAAACCAGGACGGGCTGGACCACCAGGGTCTGGGGCCAATGCTGGCCACTCGCCACCAGGGCCGCACTCACGCCCAGGGCCAGGAGCCAGAGGGGCAGCACGGACCGCAAAAAGCCCGTTGGGGTACCTGAGGCCATTGGGTATGGTGGTGGATTGATGAATCAGGCTTAGCCTGCAGCGATTTTGACCGCATGAGCAAGCTCGCAACCAGCGGCAGTAGTCGCCTCGACACCATTAACCCTTCTCTCACCCGCTATAGCCGGGGTGAGCACGCCCCCGTGCTGCCCCTGCGGGACGAACCTGACCTGCTCAGCTGGCTGGAAAGCAGCGGGCGCCTGGTGGCCGACGAGGAAACCGCCAGCACCGACGTGAGCACGGTGGAAGAGGAAGAGCTCTCGGCACTGATGGGCGAGAAAGAGGACTACAACAAAGACGACGAGCAACAGGAAGACAACTGGGAAGACTGACGCCCTCTAGCCGTCAAAGCTCAGCACTGCTGGGCTTTTTACTGCTCGGCTCCTGCCTGCTGAGCGATGGCCTTGTGGCCAACTCCATGCTCACCCTGCCCCTGGTGGTGGCGGCCCTGATCAGCTGGGGCGTGACCGCCTGGGGCGTGCCGAAATTACGGGCCCTCAAGCTGGGCCAGGTGATCCGCGAGGAAGGGCCCAAAGCCCACCAAAGCAAGGCGGGCACCCCCACCATGGGCGGCCTCCTGGTGGTGCCGGTGGGGGTCTTGATCGGTGGCCTGATCACCCCCTCCGATCCGCGGTTGCTGGCGGTGGCGGCGATCACCCTGGCCTACATGGCCATTGGCGCCGTGGACGATTGGCGCAGCCTCACCAAGCAGACCAATACCGGCCTTACCCCAAAGGGAAAATTGGCCCTTCAAGCAGGGGCGGCCCTGCTGTTTTTGATCTGGGCAAGCGCCGGCGGCTGGATGGGGGCCGCAGAAGCAGGCGATGTGGCCCTGGCCCTGGGCTGGGTGCTGCCCCTGGGGCTGTTGATCTGGCCGCTGGGTTTGTTTGTGTTTCTGGCCGAAAGCAACGCCACCAACCTCACCGATGGCCTCGATGGCCTGGCGGCGGGCTGTGGCTCGGTGGTGTTCACGGGCCTGGGCCTGCAACTGATGCTGCGGGGCAACCAGGGCGACCCTGCCTTGGCGGCCTTTTGCCTGGCGATGGCGGGCTGCTGGCTGGGGTTTTTGGCCCACAACCGCAACCCGGCCCGGCTGTTCATGGGCGACACCGGCTCCCTCGCCATGGGAGCGGCCCTTAGCGCCGTCGCCCTGCTCTCCAACAGCCTGTGGCCCCTGCTGGTGATGGGCGGGGTGTTCCTGGCCGAATCGCTTTCGGTAATCGTGCAGGTGTGGGTGTTTAAGGCCACCAAAGGCCCTGATGGGGTGGGCAAACGGGTGTTTCGCATGGCACCCCTGCACCACCATTTCGAGCTGGGCGGCATGGCCGAACAGCAGGTGGTGGTCAACTTTTGGATCGCCAGCCTGCTACTGGTAGGTGTGGGATTACTGCTGCTCCCCTAGGCATGGCCTACTTCACCTGGAAAGAAACCGGTCTCACCTCGGATTGCGCCAGCCTGGAGGCAATGGCCGCCCGCTTTGAGGAGGCCGCTGGATTAATGCGACGCATGGCCAGCGAGGGCTTCAGTCTGGAGCGCCATAGCGATGGCCAGCACATCATCCATCCCGATCCCGATGTCTTTGAGGCCTACGGGTTTGTCAGCGAAGAATCCCCGGTGTGCCAGCTGACCCTGCTCAACGAGGCGTAATCAGCTGGCCCGGCGGAAATAACCCACCACCCAGACCACCACAAACGCCATCGAAGACAGGCCTAGATAAATCAGGGCCCACTTCTGCATATCGGCAATATCCCAACCAAACAGCAGCCCATTGGCCGCATCGCCTGCGGTGCTAAAGCCCAACACGGTGCTGAAGCCCAAGAGGGATTGAAAATCAAAACCCACCACCGCTGCCCATCCATGTCGAACACCCACGCTAAATCGTTTCCGGCCACGGTGATGCTGCTGGGCAGCGGCGAGCTGGGTAAGGAGGTGGCCATTGCGGCCCAGCGGCTCGGCTGCCGGGTGATCGCCGTGGATCGCTACCCGGGAGCTCCCGCCATGCAGGTGGCCGATCTGGCCGAAGTGGTGGCCATGGGCGACCCGGAAGCCCTCAAGGCCGTGGTGCGCCAGCACCGGCCGGATGTGGTGATTCCAGAGATTGAAGCGCTGGCGGTCGATGCCCTGGCCGAACTGGAATCGGAAGGCATCACCGTGATTCCCACGGCCCGGGCCACAGCGGTCACGATGAACCGGGATCGGATCCGGGATCTGGCCGCCCAGGAGCTGGGGATTCGCACGGCGAAGTTTGCCTATGCCG
>CANHGA010000120.1 GCA_947460085.1 Synechococcaceae cyanobacterium | reverse complement strand
GAGCAATGATCTGCCCAAGGCGGGATTGGTTCCCAAAGTGGCTTAAACCTAAAGAAACCTGCTCTTTTCGACATGGCGCATTGTCTGTCTTAGAGCACGGTTCGAATAGGTAGTTACTCCATAGAATCCACAGTCACGACACGCTGCTTGCAATTAGTCCATGGGTGGTTCCGGTTCCTCTCCAGAAAGCCATCCCCTGCATCGCCTAGAGGCCGAGATGGGCGCCGCACCTCGAGGCAGCTTGGAAACCAGCGTGGTGTTTCTGCCCCGGGATCCCCAATGGGCGTTCGTGCACTGGGAGATCAGTGCCCAGGACCGTCAACGGGTGGTTGAAGCGAAGGCAGAGCAGCTGGTGCTGCGCGTCTGGGATGTCACCGGGTTGCCAGCCGGGTCGGTGCACCTGCACACCCTGCAGGAATTGTTGGTGAATGCCCTGGCGCGGGAATGGTTTGTCCCCGTCCCCATGAGCGATCGCGACTATCAAGTGGAGCTTGGCTACCGCATGGTTGGTGGTGGCTGGCTATCCCTGGCTGTCTCGGCGCCGGCGCGGATTCCAGCGGTGGGCCCAAGCAAGGAGATCGCTGATCAGTTCGTTCCCTTTTTGCTGGATCCCCCCGCAAACCAAAGCGCTGAGACCGTGCCCGTCACGGCTTCCCCGGCGCTGGCGCCGGGTTTGCATGAGCGGCTCTACGTCCAGGCCAGCGGTGGTCGCCAGGTTTTAGGGCGAGGATCGGAGGCCTTCCACGACCTGGAAACCGACGAGGCTTTAGCAGCCGGCAACCAGGCCTCTGGAGTCGGTCTCTGGGCCAGTGGCCGCAACGACTCCGGGGCTGGCTTGATGGCCCGTCAACGCAGCTTCTGGCTGGTGGCCGATGCCGAGTTGATTGTCTATGGGGCCACCGATCCCGCAGCAACGTTGCGAATTGGCGAGGAGATCGTGCCCTTGGCCGCCGATGGCACCTTCCGGTTGCAGGTGCCCTTCCGCGATGGTCAGCAGGTGTATCCGATCACGGCGGTTGCCGCCGATGGCGCACAACGCCGCTCCATCACCCTGGAGTTTTCCCGCCGCACCCCCCATGCAGCGGGCAACAGCCAGGATGACGCCGTTGCCGAGTGGTTTTGAAGCGCTAGCGCTTAATCAAATCCCAACAGGTCAAAGATCTCGCGATCCTTGAGGGATTCGGCTTCCAGGGGCTCCACGTTGTCCAACATGCGCTGGGCCAGGTTGAGGTATTCCTGCTGAACAGCCTCCACTTCAGGGGTGGCTTCCATCTCGAAGATGGTGCACTTCTTGAGCCTGGAGCGGCGGATGGCATCGAGGTCGGGGAAGTGGGCCATGGTTTTCATGCCCACTCGATCGTTAAAGCGATCGATTTGGTCGGTGTCCTTGCTGCGGTTGGCCACCACACCGCCGAGACGAACCTTGTAGTTCTTGGCCTTGGCTTGGATCGCCGCAATAATCCGATTCATCGCAAAGATGGAATCGAAATCGTTGGCGGTCACGATCAGGCAGTAATCGGCATGTTGCAAGGGGGCCGCAAAGCCACCACACACCACATCACCCAGCACATCGAAAATCACCACGTCGGTGTCTTCGAGCAGGTGGTGCTCTTTGAGCAACTTCACGGTTTGCCCCGTGACATAGCCGCCGCACCCCGTCCCCGCCGGCGGACCACCGGATTCCACACACATCACCCCATTGAAGCCCTTAAAGACAAAGTCCTCGGGGCGCAATTCTTCGGTGTGAAAGTCCACGGTTTCGAGAATATCGATCACCGTGGGCACCATGGTTTTGGTGAGGGTGAAGGTGGAATCGTGCTTTGGATCGCAGCCGATCTGGAGCACCCGCTTACCCAGCTTCGAGAAGGCGGCCGAAAGATTCGAGGAGGTGGTGGATTTGCCGATGCCCCCTTTGCCATAGACGGCAATCACCAACGCACCTTCCACAATCGCCATGGAGGGGTCTTGGTGAACCTGGAGGCTCCCCTCCCCATCAGGCCTGGTCAGAGTTGTTGTCATAACCGATCAAACAGGCCAGCCCCTTGGAAGCATGGGTTGGTCTTGGTTCTATCAAAGGCCTTTGGATGTACTCCGGTGGGACCTCCATGCAAACCGATACATCCCAGTGACTCCATGTGAGCAGTTCAAAACGTGATGCCCGACGCCCAGGGGCTCTAGCGGCTCAGGTGTGCCTTCGCCTCATACAACGTTTCCGAGTCAATCACCTGCAATTGCCGTTCCCGCGCATAGGTTTCGGTGTTGCGCCGCACCTTGTTCCTCACAAAGAAGGGGATCTTGGCCAGTTCCGCCTCGCCATCGGCGCTCCACACGAGTCCTTCCAGGGTTGCCGTTGCGGCTTGGGCTGGAGTGCCCGTTGCGGTTTGCTCTGGTGTGGCTTGAGCCGGTTTCTCACCGGTCTGCGGGGGAGCCCCCTCGCCGAGGTGACTGCGGTGGCCATCCACGAACTCAAAATCGTGGCGGAACATGCCAATCAGGTGTTCCTCCAGGCCCATCATCAAGGGATGCACCCAGGAATCAAAGATCACATTCGCCCCTTCCCAGCCCATTTGGGGTGAGTAGCGGGCGGGCACATCCTGGACATGCAGCGGCGAGCTGATCACGGCACAAGGCAGTCCCAAGCGTTTGGCACTGTGGCGCTCCATTTGGGTGCCCAACACCAGTTCCGGGCTGGCCTCGGCCATGGCCTTTTCGACCGCCAAGTAGTCGTCGGAGATGAGGGCCTCCAAGCCCAGCTCCTTGGCAGCTGCGCGCACCTCCCGGGCCAGCTCCCGGCTGTAGCTCCCCAGGCCCACCACCTGAAAGCCCAATTCCTGACTTGCAATCTTGGCGGCGGCGATGGCATGGGTGGCATCCCCAAAAATGAACACCCGCTTGCCGGTGAGGTAGGTGGAATCCACCGAGCGGGAATACCAGGGCAGCCGGGATGGCTCATCAAACTGAGGGGCTTCAAGCCCCAGCAGGCCACAGAGCTCCTCGACGAAGGCGGTGGTGGCACCGATCCCGATCGGTACGGTGCGCACGGTCGCCATGCCGAAGCTGCGCTCCAGCCAACTGCAGACCGGTGCTGCGATTTCGGGATAGAGGCAGACATTGGCATCGGCTGTAGGGATCCGCTGCAGATCCGCTGGACGGGCCCCCATGGGCGCCACCACGGCCACGTCGATGCCGCAGCGATCCAACAGACCCGTGATCTCGCGGATGTCGTCGCGGCAGCGGAAGCCGAGCAGGCTTGGGCCCAGCAGATTGACCCGGGGTCTGCGGCCCTCCTGCTGCCAGCGCTGGGGTGAGGGCGCGGAGGTGCCTGGGGGCGGAACCTGGTCCTTGAGCAGACCGCGCACCAGTTGATACAGGGTTTCCGCTGCCCCCCAGTTTTCCTTCTTGGAGTAGGCGGGTAGATCCAGGCTCACCACGGGAATACCCCCCAATGCCATCCCGCCCGCGAGGGCTCCGGGTTGGTCTTGGATCAGTTCGGCGGTGCAGCTTTCCCCCACCAACAGGGCTTCGGGTTGGAAGCGCTCCACGGCCTGGTTGATGGAGCGTTTGACGAGCTCGGCGGTGTCGCCGCCCAGGTCCCTGGCCTGGAAGGTGGTGTACGTAACTGGCGGGCGTTTATCCCGCCGTTCGATCATCGTGAACAGCAAATCGGCGTAGGTGTCTCCCTGGGGGGCATGCAGCACGTAGTGCACGCCCTCCATGGAGGTGGCAATCCTCAGCGCACCCACATGGGGCGGGCCTTCATATGTCCAGAGGGTGAGTTCCATGGGGGTTAGGCGGCAAAGCTGAGCAGGGAGCGGCGGCGGAGCGGGCGGGCAAAGAGTTCGGCCAGATCCCCGGCCTGGTCGCAGCCATGGATGGGGCTGAACACGAGTTCAATCGACCACTTGGTGGCGATCCCTTCGGCCTCCAAGGGGTTGGCCAGGCCCAGGCCACAAACCACGAGATCGGGCTTGGCCCTGCGTACCCGATCCAATTGCCGTTCCACGTCTTGGCCCTCACTGATTTGGGTGCCTGCCGGCAGGAGCTCCAATTCAGATGCCAGCAGTTGGCGATCGAGATAGGGCGTGCCCACTTCCACCAACTCCATGCCGCATTCCCGGCTCAAAAAGCGGGCCAAAGAGAGCTCCAGCTGAGAATCTGGCAAAAGAAAGAGCCGTTTGCCCGCCAACGTCTCCCGGTGGGGAGCGATGGCATGGCGTCCCCGCTCCACCAGGGGATCCAGCACCGCTGCCACCTGGGCCGGGGCCACACCGCAAGCGGCAGCGCCGGCGGCCATCCAGTCCCGGCTGCCCTCGACCCCGAGGGGATAGGGAGCTGGAATCAATTCGGCGCCGCGGGCGATCAGCGCCCGGGCGGTGGCACTCAAAAAGGGCTGGGCCAGAAGCACCTTGGTGCCCTTGCCCACAGGAGGCAGCTCGGTCGAGCGCCGCGGCGGCAGGCTCCGCACCGCGCCGACCCCCATGCGGCCAAACAGATCGACCAGCCGATCTTCCACCGCATCGGCCAAGGTGCCGGCAATCAACAGCTGGGGTTCATCGCTCGTGGGCATGAGGGGCGTCATGGCCACCAGGGCCTGGTCTTCCCCCTGGGTGAAGGTGGTTTCAATGCCACTGCCGCTGTAATTGAGCACGGTTACTTGGCCCAAAAGCTGGCGGTTGAGCCGCTCCGCTGCCTTGGCCAGATCCAGCTTGATCACCTCACTCGGGCAGGAACCCACCAAAAAGAGGGTGCGGATTTCAGGCCGGCGGGCCAGCAACTCCTTCACGAGCCGATCGAGCTCCTCATTGGCATCGGCTAGACCGGCCAAATCCCGCTCGCCCAGGATCGCCGTACCGAAGCGGGGTTCCGCAAAGATCATCACGCCCGCAGCGCTCTGCACCAGGTGGGCACAGGTGCGGGATCCCACCACCAGGAAGAAGGCATCGGGCATGCGCCGATGCAGCCAAACAATCGAGGTGAGGCCGCAGAACACCTCCCGCTGGCCACTTTCCTTCAGAATTTCCAAAGGCGGGGCAACCTCTGGCCCAGCGTCGAGCACCCCATCAAGCATTGGATTAGCCATGGCTTCAGCCAGCGTCGATGCGCCCATCGCGTCAAAGCGACGCAAGTACCCACAACAGTTACTGGCAACTAGAGCGAAAAGCGACAGATCGGCCACAAATGTTCGGGATCACGGGCCGCCAGGTGTTTGTCACCTCACAAACGGCTGGAAGCGCCTACTGCCCCACGGCAGGGTGACACGGGCAAGGGTGATCTTTTGGCCCAACCTCGATTGGGTGGGCCTTATTGTCAAGATGAAGCCATTAGGTGTCTATCACCCGTCTTGATGACATGCGGCTTATGACGGAAATTGGCCAACTGCGCTTTGTTCTTCAGGGCGAAACTGCAGGGTCATCGCCCGCTGAACAATAAAGATCAGTTGGGCCGTGCTCCAGCCGGCCATCAGTACACCATTGATTGCTTCACCAACACTCAGTAGTCGCCAGCACTTCATCAGCAAAACGTCTCCATAGCCAACCGTGGTGAAGGTGATTCCTGAGAAATACAGGCTTTCTTCAAGGCCATGAATGGCGCCAACGTGGCGATAGGTCCATGCCCAAAGGACAATGTCCAGCAACAAGGTTGCTGCCGTCATGAGGGCTCCGAGCGCTATGACCAAGAGGTGGCGGCCCCGATGGGTTGAGCACCAGGCGCTGAGTCGCCCTGAGTGATTCCAATCGACCTGCAGGGATGTCACCAGGGTGTGAAGCATCGTTGTGGCAACGAGCATCCCCACAACAATTGCAGCAACGCTGCCGATCCCAGGGCAACGAGACGGTTGAGGTGTTGCTTGATAGGCGCTTAACGCGATCCCTGCTGCAGCTGCGCCAGCCAACAGGGGCCACCTGCTTTGTTTCCAGCTCATCCTCTGACCAACCAACCCTGGAAGCGACGCGTCAGGAAGGGCATCACCACATAGGTGAGCAGCCCCACCATGATCGTCAATTTGACCAACATCATCAGAATCCCTGGCCAGGAGGCCAGCAGGGCGGCCACAAGGGGACTAACCCCCAGGAAAGTAACCGCCACACCAACCCAGACCAGGATGGCCTGCTTGTAGAGCTTTGGAGGGGAGTGGGAGGATTGGCCGGGTAACTGGAACCAGGGTTCCAGGCCCGTGAGCGTCTTGATGGCTTCTGGCTCGCTAATCAACGGCTTCACGCGCTCGATCCAGCCCCTTCGGGACTCCGATTGCATCCAGGTCTCCAGATGCTGGCAAGTGTCGAACTGGAGCACGATCACGTAATCAGACGTCACACCAAGTTCGGGCCGCAGGATGTGGGACCCCAGGTACCCCTCGAAGTTTCGGGAGTCTGCGGCAATTCCCTTAAGCCACTCCTCGTAGCCCGTTTCGCGGCCAGGGCGGACGCGATGGGTGATCACCGCCGTGACGTGAACGCT
>CANHGA010000119.1 GCA_947460085.1 Synechococcaceae cyanobacterium | reverse complement strand
GTAGCCGTGAGATGATTGATGAGCCAACATTGATGTCTATCCTGTTGCTTATTTCCATGAACTGGAATGTGCGCAGGCTGCTGAATACCAGCTCCAGAATCATGAAGACGGCCATGAGCACCGCAAAGCCGCCGAGGGCGCTGGTGGCCCCTTGGCCAATGACGCGGTCGATGATCTGCTGAAACAGCAGCGGTGTGGCCAGGGCAAACAGTTGGGTGAGGAAGCTGGCGATGAAGACTTCCACCAGGCCGAGCTTGTATTGGCTGAGGTAAGGCAGCATCCAGGCAAAGCCGAAGCGTTTACTTGGCGTATTCGAGCCCCTGCTTACGACCAAGGCCCGGGGTTGGGCACCCAGGCTCGCTTCGAGCTCTTCCAGGGCAACTTGCTTGACCCCTTCGGCTGGATCGATTAGGAGCACGCCATTGGCATTGGCATCCACGATCAAGCTGGGTTGGAATTCTTCGTCCAGCACAATCGCCGGTGTCGGCAGGCGGTTGGCTTCATGCGGTCGGAAGATCACGACACGACCATTGAGGCCGATCTGGTCGACCACACTCAGCAGCTTTTCAATGCTGTGTTCCGATTGGATGGGGGCCAGATAGAGGGAGGCCTTGCGGAGCACCTCCCGCCGGATGGGCACTTGGAAGTGCTGGATGAGCATGGCCAGAACAGCCTCATAGCGCTTTTCTGGGGTTCTGCCGCTCACGGGTTGGAACCCCAGGCGCCGGAGTTGGCCGGCTAGGCGCCGACTTGTGAGTTGGATGGTTTTGGTGGCAGTGGCTGGCACCTCTCCTGGTTCAGTTGCCGTTCCATCGGGGTTTTGGGCGGCGATCACCTGCTGAATGCCAAGGGCATAGGCCCCGCCGGCCCCCGGTTGATCGTCAATTGATTCCTGATCAACGCCCCAGAGCAGAACCCGGGGTAGGTCGTCCCCCCAGAATTGCTGGAGGGCCGTTTTGGTGATCAGCTGTCCGTAGCGGAAGCCCCGATCTGGTCGGTCGGCGTAGATCAGTTTGGTCTCCCCGCCCAAGCTTTCGGGTAGGTCGTCGTTGTTGGCTACGCGAAAGCGGCGTAGAAAGATTTCCGGTGTTTGCTGGTCCTCGGGAATGGGGAGGGCCCCGGTGCTTGCGAGCTGTTGCAGCACGGGGAGTTCCCTGGCCGACACCCTTTGGTGCAACAGTTCAAGCAACAGGCTTTCGAGGGGCCCTTGCAGGGGTTGGGTGCCCAGAACCACCGCTTCGCAGGCGCTTGATGCGGTGATCTCCTCTTCCAGGCTCGGCTCCAGCAAGCTGATCGCCCCACAGAGATAGGGAGCATCTGGGCGCAGAAGCGTGAGGGTGCCGAATTGGCGGGAGGGATCGAGGACCCTGCAGCGACCGGAAACGATGAGCAGGATCTCCGGACTTGCCCCCGGGGTTTGCAGCACACTGCCAGGCTCGAAGTGACGAGACGGACAATCCAGTTCCTGGGCGAGAGCGAGAAGTTGTTCGGTTTGGCTTTGGGAGAGCTGCATCAGTCTTGGGGGGTATTCAGCCAGTTGTAGAGATCTAGAACATCATTTTTTACCGTCTCGCCGATCTTGGCTTTGAATGTCATTTCCTTGAGGAAATCTTTTGTCGACTCGTCATATTCGCTGTCGAATCGATAGTCCATTCGAATGATTGTGTGCCATTCGTCGGCCTTAAATGGTCCGATCAGTGTTCCAGCCTGTGCCGTTCGTAGGCGACTTGCGATCTCGGGGTGTGGTGTGGTGAGATCAACGGGGCCGACAATTCCTTTGGTTTTGGCTTCAGGTCCGCAGGAGTGCCGCTCGGCTGCCTCTGCAAAAGTGATTTCTCCAGCTTCGATGGCGTAGTAGAGCTCTTGGCACAGACCGGGATCATTGAGACGGAGCAAGCTGTACAACACCCGATCTAGCTTGTCTTTGTACCGCAGATACAGGGTTTCGCCAGTGGCAGTCACAACTTCCTGCTGGAGCTCTTGACGCCGCCAGGCGTGAATCGCTTCCGACACCAGGTCTGACTCATTCATGCAACGGGCCAGGCACCACTTTTGAATGTCCTCGCCGCTGGTGAGATTCTTCTCCTGGCAGAAGCGATCGAGGGCTTCTGCGCGGATAGCTTCCGGATCGGAGAGATTGGGATAGTGAAAGACCACCTCCCGCTCCTTGAGCTGGCGCAGGAAGGGTTCTGCCAGGTCAAAGCGGAACAACAGGGCGATCAGCTCCTTGCCGCTCGCCTCCTGGAGGGCGTGCAAGATCGCATGGGAGCCTTCAGGGGACGTTGCGCCTTGGTCAGAAGCTCGGTCGTTGAGAGATTCAGGCCTGGACAAGGTTTTGCTGGGTAACCAGCCATGGCAGTTGACCCCCAAGCTTCACATGGCAGTCAAGTAGCTCCATGGTCATCAAGGCATCCGCCATCCCCGGATCCACTTCCCGGGCCGTGGCGACGGCGTGGCGCAGCCCATCGAGGTTCTCGGCGGCGCCAGCAAGCGCCTCGGGGTTCACTTGGCTGCGCATGGCATCGAGCCAGCTGAGCCAGTCGAGCTGGAATCCTTCGGAGGCCGTACCGAGTAGTTGTTCCAGGCGCAGGTTGATCTCCTCCACCATTTCTCCAGGTCGGTTCATATGGTCCAGCAGCGACCAGAGCACACTGCCGTCTGGGTTGCCAAAGACCGCCGCTGGAACGGTTCCATCGGTGGCGTTTGCTGATGAATCCAGGGTGACCAGGTGCAGGCGGCCCTGGGCCAGGCGTAGGCCCAAGGGATCTCCATTGGCGAGCTTGAGTTTCAAGGGCCACTGGGCTTCGAGGTCGGGATTGCGGCGCAGGGTTTGGATTCCCCTGCCGAGACCTGAATCGAACAGCACCGAGCGCACGCCCCGCTCGAAGGTGCTGGGAATGAGCAGCACGCTCATCAACATGCCGACAAATTTGGATTCATCCGTGAGCTCGCCCAACAATTTGTCGATCAGGTCTTTGAGCATGCCTTGCTCTTTTTTCAGCCTGGATGGCGCTTTGCGGCTGTCACCCGAGGATTCCGCCAGGGCGTTGCCCATGGCATCGCCGTCGGCGTCCTGATTTTGGCGGGAGGGTTTTTTGGCGGCTTTGTCCTGTTGATCCGCACCCCCATGGCTGCCACCGCTGGCTGGGTTGGCAACGCCCTCACCGTTGTTTGCACCCGCTTGACGCTGCTGGCCTGAGCCCCCACCCGCGCCGTCGAAGAGGAGGTTGAGCCCCGCCTTCCGCCTGTTGTTGGCATCTCCCTCACTGCCTAAGGAGGAGGGGTTGAATGGGCTGTTGGCACTGGCCAGGTTCTGGAATCCCTGATTCCCTAGGGAGGCCAGGAGGGTGGAGGTCCAGGCGCTTCTGCTCAGACCAAAGAGCTGGCCGCCCACATCGTTCTGGACGTAGCTTTCCGTCGCCATATCCAGCTGCAACGTAGCCACCCCACTGGGGGGGGCATCGACGGTCAGCCAGTTGAGATTGAAGCTTGCCGAGGGGTTAACCCCCAGTTGAGCCAGGGCGCTCACGGGGATCCGCAGGACATACACGCCGTTCTCCTGGGTGACTGCCCACTTGGCTTCCAGGGCAATGGCTTCATCCGCGCTCAGGCCAAATTGCTTGATAAAGGCCTCTGACAGGTGCACGGTGAAGGGCTTGGTGGCGCGCAGCAGCAGATCGGTGACATCGGATTGGTCGGGGAAGACCAGATCGGATGCCTTGAACAGATCGGCCAGGCCTACCAGCTCCCCTTGGGCCACAAGCGTGGGTTGGCTATTGGTTTCTGTGATGACATTCACCACCTGGCTTCGGGGGTTCAACGCCACAGTGATGATCTGGGTGGTCTCACGTAGGCCATCGCTGGCGGTGATGGTCACGGTGCCGCGGATGGTTCTGTCTAATCCGGGGATATTGAAGTCGAGGTTGGGGCGGCCTTGGTCGTAGGTGATGGTGGCCGCTTGGCGAAGCAGCGCGGCGTCGGCTTCGGAGCTGCTCGTAAAGCTCAAGCTGTAATTGAGCTTGAGGTGGTCGGGATTGCCGAAGAATTGATCCAGTCCCAGGCGCTGGGTGAAGTTGTCCTGGATCGGCAGCGATCCTGGCCCCGTGAGATTGACCGGGCCCTGGACATCACCACTGCCGACCTTGAGGCCGATGATTTGGCTGACGCTATCGGTTGCGCTCTTGGCGATCAGGCGTAGGGCGTATTGGCCGAGCTGCTCGGTGGTTGGGGTGATTTTTAGGCTTGTCAGGGCTGTGGTGCTGAAATCCACCAGGTTGAGCACAGACGGGTCAAATTTGCTGCCGTCTTCGAGGCCGATGCCCAGGCCCCCTTGGTTTTGGTCGCGGAGCTCCAGATCAATGCGAACGGCTTGGGAGGGATCCTGGAGGATGAATTCGAGCTCGAGGAAGGTTTCATTGGGAGCGTCCCCAAGGGCGGAGCCGATGTTCAGACCCGGCAGAGCTGCGGCGCTGAAGCCAAGCTGCTGTTGGCCAAGCTTGGAGGTATCGACGTTTTGAAATAGCGGCAACAGATCGCTGATCGCGGCCTTGAGGTCGGTGGTTGGGGTGGCGAGCTCCAGGCCCTTCCAGCTGAGACCCAGGTCGAGGCCGATCAGGCCAGGATCGATGCTCTGACGCAGGTCTTCCACGCTGATGGTCAGCTTGATGCCAGTGCCGGCCTGGAGGTTGGCAAGATCATCAGCAGTGATCAGCTCATCGGTCTCGAGCAGCCGCAGCACCGGGGCGATGGTGATGTGATCCTCGCGTTTGACCACCTCCGTGAGCCTGTCGACCAGGGTTATCCAGTTGGCGTCTGCGGGCGAGATCGCCGTGAGGGAGTCATCCGTGCCGCGGCGCAGGACTTCAACGCTGTAGTCGATCTCGCCACTACCGCGCATGGTGAGGAAGGCATCGGCAATATCGACAACCTTGGTCTGGCCCGGCTGCATCACCAGATCATTCAGGGCCGTGTTGACTTGCAGCAGACCCTGGGGGTTGGCAATGCCAAGGTCCAGTTGATAGAAGGCGGACGCACCGGCCTTATCGGTGGCTTTGAACTGCAGACTTAGCAGGCCCCGGTCGTCTGCGCCTGGGTTCAGTTCCAGCTTGCCCTTTGTCGAATCCCATTTGAGCCAATTGGGGATGCCGAGGGTTGAGGTGCTGTTGCAGCGCAAGCTGTAGCTGAGGGCATCGCCGTATTTTTTGTCGATGTCCTTGAACACATCTTTCAGATCCAGCTGGAAGCGGGATCCGGTGTAAAGAACTTGGTTTTTGGGAGCGCTGGAGATGAGCTCAGGGGCGTTGTTGACGTTGGCGACGGTGAGCTGAAATTTGGCAACGGCTTCAGCGCCAAAGTCATCTTTGGCATAGAAGCTGATCTGGTTGCTGCCCACACTGTCGTTATCCGACAGGCCGCTGAGGATGCCTGTGGCCGCATCGAATTTCAGCCACGATGGTGCGTCGACCCGGAAGCGGAGGCTGTCACCGATCAGGCTGTCGTCATCGCGGAAGAAGGCGGGCAGCTCGAAGCTGACGCTCTCGCCTTCACGAATGCGCATGTCCTGGAGGGGTTCACCCACCAGATAGGGCCGCCGGTTGAAGAGCTTGTCCACCACCTGGAGTTCCAGGCTGGTGCTGGTGGACTCTCCATCCTGATCGGTGGCGATCAGCTCAATGGTGTAGGAACTCGAGGAGTCATCGGGTGCTGTGCCGAACATCCCACCGGTGCTGGGATCGATCCGGAGCCAGCTGGCGAGATCGGGGTTGTGATCCTCCTTGATGGCGTAGCTGTAGCGGAGTTGATCGCCTTGATCGACATCGCTGAAGAGCTTGCCCGGCAGGGTGATGTTGAAGTCTTTGTTTTCGCGCAGATAGGTGAGCGGCAGCTTGGTGCCGCTCCAGATCGGCGCATCGTTGACGTTGTCGATCGCGAGCTGGATGGTTTGGCGGGCCGTTTTGCCGCTGAGGTCTGTGGCTTCCACCTCCAGGTTCCAGCGGCCCACCTGGTCATTGGTGGGGTTACCGCTCAACCGGCCTGAATTGCTATCCAGCCCAAGCCACGAGGGGGTCACCCCCTTCAGGCGGTAGGTGAGCCGATCGCCCACGGCGCTGTCTTCATCCTTGAAGTAGGGGCTGAGATCCAGCTTCAGGGGTTCGTCTTCGAGGGCGGAAAGGGCTGGGGCCGCCAGGGCCTGGGGCGCATCGTCGCTGTTGAGAACCGTTAGGGAGAGCTGCTGTTTCCAGCTGCGGCCATTGGCATAGAGCCCTTCCAGTTCGAAGCTTTGTTTCCCAACCTGGGCCTGGAGCGCCAGCCCCTGGATCACGGGGATGGTGTCTGTATCGCTGGTGCTCACCACCACCTGGTTGTCGCTGACGGCCATCCCCCCCCGGGCGGCGAGCTTGATCGGGGTGATGCTCAGCGGCAAGCCTGCGGCCTCGCCGGCTTTGACCGTGCCCACGGTGAAGCGGATGCTGGCGAACAGCTCGCCGCGGCTATCGCCGAGGGCGTTGCC
>CANHGA010000118.1 GCA_947460085.1 Synechococcaceae cyanobacterium | reverse complement strand
CAGCTACTCAGCCAACTACCGGTGGATGGGCCCAGCGTGGCCGAGCTGCTCGCCCGCATTCGCCTGCAAACCCAGCAGGCCCATGGCCAGCCAGCCCCGATTAAGCACACCCAGATCAAGACCAGCCAGCTCCAACAGGGGGGCCATCAAGGCAAACCATGACCCAACGGGCCCCGACACAAAAATTGGTATCACAAAACACACCAGAGCCTGTAGCTTTCGCTACCATTTCAGTACGTTCATCCCATCTGGGACGCAAGCCTTGGCAGCAGGGAACGGGGCTGCCGCACGTGAGGCACGTCATGAATCCCCTAGCCCTGATCCGCGAGCAAATCCTCAAGGCCGAAAGGCTGCGCCAGGCCCAGCTCGCCAGTGTGCAAAACCCCAAGGCTGAGATCTTTTAACCACTGATCCCAAGCCTTCCAACTAGGCCTTCCCGCTGGACCCTCCAGCTAGGCCTTCTAACCGCCCCAACTTGGGGCGGTTTTTTTTATGGAGCCCAGAAAAGATTGTGCAATGTGCAGCACGTCGAAGCAAATAGACAAGGCCAAGATCAAACAAACGGCAGCCTTTAAGGGATCTCGCTAGACCAAAGGAAGGCGGCGAGGGGTTTTCCATCACCAGCCCAGACACTCGAGATCCATAGGCCATGACAGAGCTTCATCTCATTGCCCTCAGCAGCCGAAAAGTGGATGAACTAACAAAAGCAAGAGTGGAACACGTGCTGCGGGAAAATGCGGCCCGATCGATTTACTGCGGCAAGGTGGAGTGCAACCCCAACACAACCGATACCGAGCTCATCGCCTATGGCGTCTACATCTTGAGCCAACTCATCGAGCACAAGGGCCCTGGCGTTATCCATGAATGGATCAGGGAGATGGAAGGCAAGCTCTCTGCGCTGAATATCAGCTGCGATAGGGAGGCCTACAAGGACATCATCAAGGCCGAACAGGATGCCCACAATGCGCGGCTCAAACTATTCTGTGAAACGGGTGATGATCCCGCCGCCGGTCTCAAGACGAAGTGGTGACCAAGGCAAGATGATGATCAAGACAAGATGGTGATCAAAACAAGCCCCTATTCAATCTTCATCTTGATTGGCAAAGGTGGAGCTGGTGGGCATGGGCTGGACATGGTGGGTGCCCAGCTCCATGGCGTGATTCAAGACATGGGTTTTGATATCAGCCTTATCCCGTTCGATATAGATCTCTTTCCAATCGGCTGGGCTAGCCTTGGCCAGAAGCTTGCGCAGATCATCGAACACCTCGTGCATCACCTGGGGCGCATCGATATCGCGTTCATGGAACTCATTACAGCTCTTGCTCAACACCTGATCCAAACGCTTCAGAAACTTCGATGCTTTTGTCATCTCGTGGCATCCACAGATAGAGCGAGGTTAATCAGCCCTTATCAGGAAGACGCACAAGCCTGCAAAAAGAACCGGCCTACTCCCCGCAGCCCTGTTTCAGCACCTGATTGCGCAGCTCCTGCAGTTCGGGGGAGAGCGGGGCATTGGGGGCAAAGAGCAGCGTCCAGGCCAGGGGCACATCGCCCTGGTCCAAGGCGGCGTCCACGGCCTGCAGCCACGCCGCGGGCTTCTGGGCCAAGGCAGCCATCAGGCGAGCGGTTTGGGCCATGCGTGCCGCCGATCCGCCAATCAATTGCACATGGGCAAAACTGCCCGGCCCAGCTTCCTCGGGCCGCAGGCGCAGCAGCACCACTTCCCCTGGTGCCAGGGGAGGGCCCGGCCAGGCCATGGGCCCTGTGATCACCTCGCCAGGGTTGGCTACCCGCCGCCAAACCACCCGACCCGCCCGCTCGAGGCGAATCTCCAGCAACGGCTCCACCACCAGCACCACGGGCCTGGGCGTGGGCACCACCCCAATGGCATCCCCCTGTTGCACCGCTTCCACCCGGGGTGCCACCACACACACCGCCACCGGATCGGCCTGACGATCCGTGGCCTGCCCCCCCTGGATGGGGCCTGGCAGCACCGGGGCCAACGCCAGGGCGAGCAGCAGGGGCAACGAAGGGCTAATCAACAACAGGCTGATCCATCCCCAAGCACTGGAGCTGGGCCATCAAACGGCAACACGCCTCCGCATCCGGGGAACAGGCCGTAATGCCGGGAGGCATCCCCGATGAACTCGAAGTGCGGAGCCAGCCGGCTGTCCTTGAGCATGCGGAAGGTGTTGCCACACACCGGGAATACGCGGCCGGCCTCGATGGCGTGGTGCTTGTCGAACACGAGCTGGTGGGCATGGCCCGCAATCGAGCCGCGATAGATCACGGCCTGGCCGTGGTCCTCACAGGCATCCTCGAGGCCGTCGATGTTGAACAGGCGGTAGGTGGCCGAAAAGAAACGCAGTTCGCCGGTTTTGGCGGCCAACTCGGCATCGGTGATCGCCAAGGGCCGATCCGTGACCAGCCGGGGATCGATGAATCCGGCCTGGCGGGACAGCCGCAGGAAGTCGTTCCAATAGAGGGCACCGCTCAGGCATTCGCCGTAGAGCACCGGATCGCTTTGCAGGGCCTGGGGCACCCGCCGATCCGCATAGACATCGGCAAAAAAGAACTCCCCACCGGGCTTAAGCAGGCGCTTCACCCCCTGCAGCACGGCGAGCTTGTCGGTGGAGAGATTCACCACGCAATTGGAGATCACCACATCAAAACTGGCGGGCTCCAGGTCCAACGCCTCCAACCGCTCGATCGTGCCGGCAAGAAAGCGCACGTTGGCGTAGCCGAATTGCCCGACGTGGAACTCCCGGTGGGCTTCGGCCACCGCCAATTGCTCCGGGGTCATGTCGACCCCCACCACCTCGCCACTGGCACCCACCAACTGGGCAAGTAGATACACATCGCGGCCGCTGCCACTGCCCAAATCCAGAACCCGCGCACCCTCCAGCAAGGGGGGCGCCACCAACCCGCAGCCGTAGTAACGAGACAGCACCTCGGGATGGATGCGGGCCAGCAAAGGCTTGAGGGCCTCGGGAACACTGCTGCTATCGCAGCAGGCGGTGGTGCGCAGATCCCCAGTGCCCGAAAGGGTCGAGCCGTAGTACTCCTGAACAGCGCTTTGCATGGCAGGCCAGGGTAAGGACATCGGGGAAGCGAACTCAGGGATGGCGCCGCTAGGCAACGGCAGCCGCTGGGTTTGAGCTAAGCGCCCCGCTGCAACTGGAACCACTGCCCGCGGTACAGCCGAAACAGTGGCCTGCCACCGCGATCCCATCACCGGCGGGATCCCGATCCAACAAATCGGCCAAATGCCGGGGCTTGCCCCCCAGGGGCAGACCCAATTGCTGGTTGAAATCACAGTCGAACAGCTGGCCCTGCCAGTCAACGCTGATCAGCTGGCGACACATCACCGCCTGCAGATTCGCCTCGCGATGGCTGGCCCGCAGCAGCTCCTGGTAGCTCTCCAATTGACCTTGGGCCCGCAACACCGCCGCAAACCGCTGAATCGGCAGATTGGTGAGGGCATAGAGGGCGTTAAACACCACCCCGAAATCGGCGGCCAACACCCGCCGGTAGCTGGCCTCGAGCTCCGCCTGCGGGGGCGGCAACACGGGGCCCTGGGGGTTGAACACCAGATCCAGCTCCAAGCCCGAACCGCTGTGGCCATAGCCCAGGGCATTGAGCTGTTGGAGGGCTGCAATGCTGCGCTCAAACACCCCATCGCCCCGCTGCCGATCGACGTTGCCTGCGGAATAGCAGGGCAGGGAAGCCACCACGGTGACGCCCTGGGCCGCCAAGAAATCGGCCAAACCCTCCTGGCCTGGCTCCGACAGGATCGTGAGGTTGCAGCGATCAATCACCGCCACACCCATGGCCCGGGCCTCCCCCACCAGCTCCCGGAAGTGGGGATGGAGCTCGGGGGCTCCACCGGTGAGATCCAAGCAGGTGATTCCCCGGGCCTTCAAAACCCTGGGCACCAGGGCCAAGGTGGCGCGATCCATGCTCTCGGTGCGGGTCGGGCCCGCGTTCACATGGCAATGGCTACAGGCCTGGTTGCAGCGGTAGCCGAGGTTCACCTGCAGGGTGGTGAGCTGGCCCCGCTGGATCGTGGGAAACATCAACCCAGTTTGACAGCGCGATTCCCATGGCCGATGGCCTTGCCCTAGAAGCACCGATCTGGCTTCAGACTGGGCCCATGGATTGTGATCTGCTCGTCATCAGCGCCAGCAATGGCGAAAACCTCAAGCTCGCTGAGCGCTTTGCCAGCAGCGGCCGGCAGCGGGGGCTAAGGGCAGCCGTGACAGACCTCACGGCCCTGGAATTACCCCTGTTCACGCCCCGGGCCCAAGCCCTAGGGATTCCCCCTGGCATCAGCCCCCTAAGCCAAACCCTGGCCGCCGCTCCCCGCTGGGTGATCTGCGCCCCCGAATACAACGGCGGAATCCCACCGGTGCTCACCAACGCCATTGCCTGGCTCTCGGTGCAGGGCGACGACTTCCGATCCCTGTTCAATAGTCGCCCCGTGGTGATTGCCACCCATTCCGGTGGCGGTGGCACCAGCGTGCTGACGGCCCTGCGGCTGCAACTTGCCTACCTGGGCGCCCATGTGGTGGGTCGCCAACTGGTCAGCAACGGCCAGTCCCCCGCCAAAGACAGCAGCATCGACGAGTTGATCGAACGGCTGCAGCTCCTGCCGCCGCCCCTGGGCTGATGCCATTGCTCTTTCGCCCAGCTGCCCAGCGCTTCCACACCCAACGCGATTGGCTGGACAGCTGGCACACGTTTTCCTTTGCTGGTCACCACGATCCCCGGTGGATGGGGTTTGGCCCCTTGCGGGTGATCAACGACGACACCATCGCCCCAGGCCAGGGCTTTGGCATGCACCCGCACCGCGACATGGAGATCATCACGGTGATGGTGGAGGGGGAACTCAGCCACCGCGATTCGATGGGCCATGCGGAAGTTCTTGCTGCAGGAGAGGTGCAGGCCATGGGCGCCGGCACGGGCTTGGTCCACAGCGAAATCAACCACAGCGAGCGGCCCTGCCGGCTGCTCCAAATTTGGATCGAACCGAGTTCCGCAGGAGGTCCACCGACCTACGCCCAACAGGCCTTCACCTTGGGCTCATGCTGGACACCCCTGGTGGGGCCTGGGGCCCTGGCCATTCAGCGGCCGGTCCGGCTCTGGCGCGCCCAGCCCAAGGCCGCAGAAACCTTGACCCTCCCCATGGCCGAAGCACCCCTGGGCTGGCTCCAGGTGATCAACGGCACGGGCGTGGTGCGGGTGGGCCCAGGGCGCGAACCGATCGCCCTGCAGCGGGGGGATGGCCTGGGCTTTGGTGTTGGCCTTGGCGATGGGGATTTGGAGGTCTTTGAGGCCGGACCCCAAGGGGCCGACCTACTCCTGTTTGAGCTGGGCTAGGGCAGCCTGATTAACAAGGGGGTGTTCCGTAAAGGAAGCCCTTGCGTGGTGGAGGATAGAAAGGTTTTTCAAGGGCAGCAAACAATGCTCCCGCATCCCCGCGGCTATCTCACCTTGGCCTGGTGCGGCCTGGTTGGCAACGCTCTGGTGATTCCCCTCACCTTGGCCTTCACCGTGCTCGAGCCCACCTGGCGCACCACGAACATTGCCGTGGGGGCAGGAGCTGTGCTGCCAGCAGCCGTGGTGGGCCTGGTTGCAAGCCTCGCCCTGATCCGATGGCGCGCCTGGGGGCAAATCCTGGCCATCGTGGCCTTGGCCATGGATCTGGCCGTGGGCGTGCCCTACGGCATCGTGCGCATGGTGCTCCTGGAGCAAGACAGGCCCCTGACAGCCGTGCTGTCAGGGCTCCTCTGGGTAGCCACGACAGCCGCCCTGGTCTATTGGTGCCAGCCCAGCATTCGCCGTTACCTCACCTAGTGGGAGCCGACACCAAAAGTTGTCGCGACGATCACAGTCAAGACGTCCTCAGGATGGTCATGATCAGATCTAAGAGAAGTGACGAAAACAATGAAGACCCTCCAAACCCCTGCCTGCCAGAGGCAATTCCGCCTGGTGGACAGCCAAGGTGCACCCCATCCGGTGCTCGACGACCTCTACGACTCCCTCGATGCGGCCTGGGGCGAGGCCATGGACTGGTGGCAAACCCAATTTGGAACCAGCCCCGGGCCCGTGGAGATCGGCGTCGAAGTCAGTACTGCCAGTGGCAATTGGCGCACCCTGCGTTATCCAGGCAGCTGAACTGGCTCCTAGGCCTGGTTCTCCTGGCCAGCAGCTGGCTCACCCCCCTGACCTCAGCCCCTGGCGAGGCCTATGCCCTCGATTCCCAGGCCTGCGCCCCCCTATCTGAACCTGCTGTCGAAGGCCTATTCCAGCGTTGGAACCAGGCCCTCAGCAGTGGAAACCCCGAAACCGTGGCCAGCCTCTACGAGCCCGGGGCCCTGTTACTGCCAACGCTCTCGGCAACCAACCGATCCAGCCCCGAAGCGATCACCGATTACTTCAGCACCTTTCTGAAGCGCCAACCCACTGGGGAGGTGACCAGCCATCAAATCCTGCTTGGCTGCAATCAGGCCACCAATGCGGGTAACTACAGCTTCCAGCTCCAT
>CANHGA010000117.1 GCA_947460085.1 Synechococcaceae cyanobacterium | reverse complement strand
GTGAAGCTGTTGGAGCAAGCCACCAGCCCTTGGCCGTCATCGGCTCAATGCTGCTCAGCGGGCGCCGTTGAAGGCCTCCACGGGGATGGGCGCTGGGATCAGGGTGCCTGAGTTGGAGGCCATGGCTGATTCAGGGGATGGGTTGCTTGCGCCGATGCCGGAGATCAGCTCAGGGCCCATTGCCGCATCAAAGGAGAAACGACCCGGACCATTGAGCAACAGCGCCAGGCTGCCTCCCAGATAAAGCACCACCAGCTCCAAAACGTAGATGTTCAGCCCGGCCGTAAGGATGTGCTGGTAAGCCGCCGTGGTCATCGTGGCGGTAAGCGCTAGGGCGCCTACCGGGGTGAGGAATCCCAGGATCACCAACCAGCTGCCGATCAGCTCAGAGAAGCCGGCCGCATAGGCAAAGAAGAGGGGGAAGGGCAAATGTAGGGACGCCACATAGGTGTTGGCGAACTGCTGGGGATCGGCGAGTTTCTCCTGGCCGTGGTGAATCATCATTACGCCGATGCTTAAGCGCAGGAGCAGCAGGCCAACCGAGCCAAGCAGGCCCGGCCTCTGCACGTAAGCCAAGGCTGCCGGCTTAAGCGGCTCCAAGTGTTCACGCAGGAAACCAAATGGTGACGCCAGGCTCTGGGTAGCCAGCCAAAGGGCAAAGCAGCCCCCAGCGAAGCCACCGATGAGCTCCAAAAGCAGGGTGGTGGACATGGGAAAAAAGTATTGATGAGATCCTGGCAGGCTGGATTAAGAAACGTGAAGCAAAGGGGGATGGAGCTCCAGTGACGATCTCGCCCAGGCTGCGGGCAGGCTGAACCGCATAACCCCACAGGACTCAAATCCTCATTGGCCAGAACTGTCTTAACCAGATACTCTCGACTGATAAAAGTAGCCACCGATCGCCCCCCTTTGGCTCACGACACTGCAGCGCGTGGCAATGCGCCAGAGGGCTTTATGGATAGGGGTTGAGTCGTAGCGAACCAACTCGGGAAAACTCTGTTTAAGCAAGGCGCTGGCATGCCAGGCGTTGTAGTGGGGAATTTTCGGGTTGACGTGATGACACACATGGGTTGAACCGATGCCGTGGTGCAGGAGGTTCAGAAGGGGGCCATAGGGACGGTCGACCGTCTGCAAAGCACCTTTTGCCCAATTCCAGTCGCTGGTGGAGAAATGGGGAATGGTGGTGTCAGTGTGTTGCAACCAGGTGTAACCAACCAACCAGGCATTGATCACCAGATAGGGGAGGCCGTACACCAACAGCACCCTGGCCGGGGAGAACTGGATGGAAGCCAGTACAAGGGCAGCCACCATCGCCAGCAGGCCCAGGTTGGAGACCACCATCAGGTGACGGCAGGAGTCGAGAAATAGGCGGCGCCGCCCCTTACGGAAGGGTGCAGCTGTAGAGAAATGGGACGTGAGGCCGTAATCTTCGCCCCCGGCCACACCAAACATTAAATAGAGGGGCCAACCCAGCACCAGGTGGGTAAACAGCGAGAGCACGCCGTAGAGGTTCTTGCCGAGCTTCCGTCTGACGCCGGCCACAAACCGTCCTGAGCTGGAATCGGAACGGGGCGGCACATGGGTTTCACCCGCCTCGAGGTGGTTGCAGTTGGCGTGGTGCACCGCATGGCTGCGCTGCCAGCTGAAATAGGGAACAAGCAACAAGCTGTGCAACACAAATCCCACAACGGCTTCCACCCGGGGGTTGGGATGGAAGGCGCGGTGCCCGCACTCGTGGGCAATCACCCAGCAACCTCCAGCCACCGTTCCTGTAACCACGGCGTAGAGCAGCCAGAGGGGTGCAGCGCTCAGTTGCACAGGGATCAGGGTTCCCAGTCCATAGGCCAACACAGACATGCCGACGGACATGGCCAGACTTCCCCAAGCCTTCACCGGGTTGATCTGGGTGAGCTCAAATGGCAGGCAGGCCAGCAGCTCAGCTTTGCTGGGATAGGTGGGGTCTGGCGTTGGGCGTAGCGCGGTGGCGGGGGACTGCAGGGAAACGGGTGGAGTCAATGAAGCTGCCGTAGGTCAAGGGGAAGGAAATCTGCGCCAAGATTTCTTTCTAAAGCTTACGAATCAGCGTCTTCCGAGTGCGCCGTGGTATAGGCGACAACCCCTGGAACCTTCGTCTTGGGACAACTGCTTTGATGTTGTGGGCCCAGCGTTGAATCCATGCTCAAGATTGGTGGCCTTATGGATTGGCTCTACCGACGATTTGGGACCCGAGGCCTGGGCTACTTGCAGGCCAGGATTGTTAAACAGACTCCCCATTGTTGAGCCTGCACCCCTTTCGCGCCTGAAGGACCTCCGCTTGACGGCCCAAAAGGATTCCAATCGATCGGCCTGCAGGTCTCTGATTGGGGGGCTTCCCCTTGTGGTCCAGCAGCCAGTGCAGACGTTCATGCAGTCAACTGCAGCGTTGCTGAGGGCCTTTGGGAAGTCTTCCCCCTCAAAGTGCTACTGCCGCCAACAAGCACCAGCCATGGCTCGCCATGGTTGATCGAAGTCGTAGGCACCCCCATGGACCATGAGCAGAACCAAGGGACACCCCTGACCTCCTTGATGCATTGGGACCTGAACGGAGAACTGTGCTCTGAGGATCTCGAGCGCCTGCTAGCCCAACTCCTGGCGCAGGAGCTCAGCCAGCAAAAGCAAGACCAAAGCTCAGCAAACAGGAGAAGAGAATTCGTTTCTCCCCGGGCCCGCCACCCTGTCAAGTAGAGGGGCTTGGCGCAGGAGCATCAACTAGCAACCAGGCCAAGAACGACCTGAACCACAACCAACCCCACCATCGCAGAAACGGCAAGCAGGGCAGGCAAACCAGAGGTGACCACAGGGGGACCATCAACGGAACCCCTTTCTAAAGAGAATCTTAAGAACAAGCCGTAGCGATACACACTTTGAGGTGGACCTTCTCGTTTCTTCATGGGTGCCATCGCAAAACGCCATTCGATACTTGTCCAGGTGTTCACAGCAGGGAAGCCGGGATCAACCAGCCGATCTACCGAAAGGCGAACCACTCCAGTCGCTGGGAACCGGCAGTATCAGCGGCTTGAACCAACTCCACTCCCTTCACCGTTCCATCGCGCTTGTACCAAGGGTCATCGCAAATCGAAGCGAAGACCTTCCTGGCCTCCTCAAGCGACGGGTAGCGACCAACCTGCACGAGGCCCCAGGAGTCGTGGGTATTGACGGCAAAGGTCATCGCAAGGGGCGGCGAAGGAGATCAGACAAGCCCAGCACCGCTTTCAATCCTGGGCATCCCCTTCCAATGATTGCTCGAGAAGAAAGGCAGCAAGATTGCTTAGGGATCTCCCTTCAACCAAGCTCCGCTTCAATAGCTTCTTTAATGTCATAGAAGGCACTGTTATCGTAATGCGCTGAGGAGAATTAAATGTGTTCCCCTTACCCGTGTCCTTATTGATCCCCGACGAGGCATTCATAGGCCTCATCCTTCCTGAAAAGCATCTAATACATTACAGCAGACAAACAGGGACGCATCAGTATTTATGCCTATCAATCGAACTGATCGGGGTCAAAAAGCTCTGCGCCCTGGACAACCATAGCGGCAGCGATCTCACTGATAGATCGGCCAGTCTTGTCGCTGATCCCTTGCAGGAACACAAGCACCTCTGCTGGAACCTCTACGTCCATACGGCTGGGAAAGTCCTTGGGGTCGAGTCGGTAGCGACCGACATCTTTGTACTCATCAACCATTGCTTAGCTGCAAAACCCTGAATCCTTGGCATTCGCCCCATACGAAACCGGCAAGCAATCAGGGCCATCTGCCTACGCTGGAGGCCTGTGATGCCATGGCCTGGATCCCCCCGTAAATCGATGACGTAATGGACAATCCCCTTTGGATGCTGGTGCCCTGGGCGGTGTTTGCGGTAGCTGCCGGGTTGAAGTTCTGGCGCATCACGACCCTGTTTCGCAAGAACCTGCTTGGGATGCCCACAGAAACAGAACGCTTCAGGCAGGCACTGGAGCGGATCTGGATCAAGGATCACTCGGCGGCGTGATGGAGAACGTGGCCAAACCCATAAGCGAAAAGGACTTCCGCAGGTCTTTGGAGCAGCTATGAGCAAAGCGAAAGCGCCCTTGAACAGGGCACGCCAAACCAGGCCGCTCGCGTTCCGTTACAGAACTTCATAGGATGAGTTCTGGTCATTGAGCGGTCCTGGACGGGTCCGCTTTTTTATTGGCTTGTTGAAAGGGGTTCACCCCCCCTTAAACGGCCGCGATTGCGGTTGTTGCGACACCGATCGGAGCAATAGCGAACCTCATCCCACACGTCCTTCCATTTTTTCCGCCACTGGAAGGGGCGCCCACAGACGATGCAAACCTTGGTGGGGCGATCGGCATGGTGGGGCATTGAACCTGGCTGAGGGTGACCTCAGTTCGAACGAGGGCAGCGCTCGCATTCAAGCCCGCCCCGGCTTCAAGGAATAGGTCTCACCTTTCATCCGACCCTTCGGGGATCCCGTGACGCCGGCTTGACTTGAGGTCACCACGTCTAACTCGAAACGGGTGATCTCTTCTTACCCATAGGGGTGATCGAGCCAGGGCCGGGGGATCAGCACTCCAGGGGTTCCGTGTGTTGAGCAACGTACGGAAACCCTGACCCAACCCTCTAGTAACTCGCGCTTACAGAAGGGTTGAGGCACTATTGCTGCACCTTGTGGTTCTCGGCTGCCTGGCTGCGGTGTTGTTTGGATGCAATGCCGCTGTTCGGGTGAGGTCGAGCCGCAAGTTGCCCTGACTGATTTGTCGCATGTCACTGCTTCGCATCGCGTTATCCCCACTACTTTTGGCCACCACGCCTTTGCAAGCTTTGTTCGCTCCTGCAGGTGCAGGAGCCAACGAATTGGCAGCGATGAATGGCAAAGAGGCCATCAACGACTACATGGAGAAGCAAGAGATTGACGAGATAAAAGCCTGGCGCTCGAGAAATCAGGCCACCAGCATCAACCAGTTCTCCGATTTACGTCCCACCGACTGGGCCTATCAGGCGCTCACCAACCTGGTGCAGAAATACGGCTGCGTGGCCGGCTATCCCAACGGCACCTACAAGGGTGGTCAGGCCATGAGCCGCTACGAGGCGGCAGCCCTGCTCAATGCCTGCCTCGATCGCGTCACCGAGGTGACCGACGAGCTGCAACGGCTGATGGACGAATTTAAGAAGGAACTCGCCTTGGTCAAGGGCCGCGTCGACGGCCTCGAGGCCAAGGTGGGCAAATTGGAAGCCAATCAGTTCTCCACGACAACAAAGCTTTCTGGCCAGGCGACGTTTGTCGTTGGGGGAGTGGGATACTCCGGCAGTGCATACAATTCGGCGGCTAATACGGTGAATCAACGGGCCCCAAGAGGCCCGGTCACGGGGGTCAACGAGAATGTCACATTTAACTACGATCTTCAGATTAATTTAGACACAAGCTTCACCGGCAAGGACTTACTTCGCACGAATCTTCGCGCGGGCAATTTTGGCAACAGCGCCTTTGGCGGTGAGCCCCATGGACTTGGCAATTCCGCCGAATTAGAAATTGCCTTTCAAGAGGATGCTGGCCCCGATAATGTCGGCATTTATAAGCTATTTTACCAATTCCCCATTGGCAAGCAATTCACAGCCACGGTGGGGGCCCGGGTCGGCCAGGAAGACATGTTGGCGCTCTGGCCCAGCGTCTACCCTGCTGACACCATCTTGAACCTCTTTACCGTTAATGGTGCTCCAGCTGCCTATAGCAAGAATCTTGGCGCCGGAGCTGGCCTGTGGTGGCAAAACAATGGCTGGAGTGTGAGCGCAAACTATGTTGCAGCCCTTGGCTCGGATTCAACAAAAGGGCTCTTCACGTCTGAGTCTGGTGCCACCGCAAGTGTGCAGATCGGTTATCAACAAGAGCAGTGGGGCCTGGCTGCGATTTGGTCCTATGTGCAACCACTCACCCAGTTTGTACCAGGCACCACTCCAACTGTGCATAGCTCCATCGACCACGGAGAAAAAGTTGGTGCCGAAACCAATGCTTTCGGCTTAAGTGCCTTTTGGCAGCCACTCGAAAGTGGCTGGGTGCCTTCTGTGAGTCTGGGCTGGGGAATCAACAAAACAAGCTATAGCGTTCCAACGACTGGTAGACCCAGTGTCAGTCAGTCCTGGATGGTGGGATTGCAGTGGACTGATGTGTTAGCCCAGGGCAATGACTTAGGCTTAGCAGTTGGTCAGGCAGTCTTCGCAACATCATTGACTGGTGGAGTCAGTGCTGATGATGGTAATTATGCCTTGGAGGGGTGGTACAAATTCCAAGTAACTGATGCAATCAGCATTACACCTGCCCTCTTTTATCTTAGCCGGCCGATGGGGCAGAGAACGCCAGAGGGGCAGGGCTTCAGTTCCCTTGGGGCACTGGTCAAAACGACGTTTAAATTCTAGTTGTTGGATTAAACGCCCCTGCTTTGAGTTGCCGGGGCCCTTGCTCTATCTCTGTAGTCAGGTCTGGCCTGAATTGATGGTTGTTTGGACTGGCTTGGCGTCAGTGCTGGTTGGCTGGATGCCACT
>CANHGA010000116.1 GCA_947460085.1 Synechococcaceae cyanobacterium | reverse complement strand
CAATTGCTGGTCACCAACGAGGGGGTCGCCCCCGGCTTGATCACCCTGTCGCTGCGGGCCGATCCGCCGGCACCGCGGCTCCAGCCCACGCCGCCGCCCACCTCACCGAGCCCGATCCCAACCCCTCCCAAGGGATCGGAGCCGCCGCCACCTTTGGAGCCGCCACCTGCTACCCCGTAGGGCTTAGATCCTGGCGATGGCTTGCTTGGCGTCCTTGATGTCCTGCTTGCGGCGCTCCTCATGGCGCTTGTCGTGCAGCTTGCGGCCCTTGCCCAGGCCAATGGTGAACTTGATCCAGGACCCCTTGAGGTGGAGGTTGAGCGGGATCAGGGTGAGTCCCTTTTGGTCCAGGGCGATCCGCAGTTTTTCGATTTCGCGGCGGTGGGCCAGCAGCTTGCGGGTGCGTAGGGGCTCGTGGTTGAAGTAGGCCCCGGCATGGCTGTGGGGTGAGATGTGCACGTTGTGCAACTGCAGTTCGCCTTTGCGGATCAGGCAAAAACCATCCCGCAGGTTCACCTGGCCAGCCCGGATTGATTTGACCTCGGTGCCGAGCAATTCGGCGCCGCACTCCAGGGTTTCGAGAATCTCGTACTGGTGCCGGGCGAAGCGGTTGTCGGCCAACAGCTTGTTGGCGGCATCGCGCAGGGCCTTGGCGCTTTTCTTGCCTCCCCCCTTTGCCATTGCTGCTGCGCTTGCGTCGCCGAGATCTTCCCGACCCTAGATAGCCCCCGGTACCCTCGCTGTATGGCGATTGTTTCCTCGGGATCTCCTGCCTCCGGTGGCCGCCCCCGGGTGACCAAGCCCATGGCGTCCCAGGCGATGGAGAGTCCGCGGCTGGTGGATCCAGCGCCGATCGAGGAACAGGCCCCTGCCCGGGAAGACAGCCTCAGGCCCAAGCGCTTGGCCGACTACATCGGCCAAAGCGAGCTCAAGCAGGTGCTGGGCATTGCCATTGAGGCCACCCGCTGCCGTCAGGAAGCCCTCGACCACGTGCTGCTCTATGGCCCCCCGGGCCTGGGCAAAACCACCATGGCCCTGGTGCTGGCCGAAGAACTTGGCGTGCGCTGCCGCATCACCAGTGCCCCGGCCCTGGAGCGCCCCCGCGACATCGTGGGTTTGCTGGTGAACCTCCAGCCCCAGGAGCTGCTGTTCATCGATGAGATCCACCGGCTCAACCGGGTCGCCGAAGAAATCCTCTACCCGGCCATGGAGGACTTTCGCCTCGATCTCACCGTGGGCAAGGGCACCACGGCCCGCACCCGCACCCTGCCCCTGGCCCCATTCACCTTGGTGGGGGCCACCACCAAAGCGGGCTCGCTGAGTTCGCCGCTACGGGATCGCTTTGGCCTGATCCAGCGGCTGGAGTTCTACGGCCTCGAGGATCTCCAGGCGATTGTGCAGCGGGCGGCGGGGCTCTTGCAGCTGGAGTTGGACTCGGATGCGGCCTTGGAGGTCGCCAGGCGCTGCCGGGGCACGCCCCGGATTGCCAACCGATTGCTGCGGCGGGTGCGGGATGTGGCCTCCGTGCAGGGCCATGGCCGCATCGGAGCTGATCTCGTGGATCAGGCCCTGAGCCTGCACCGGGTCGATGGCCGGGGCCTCGATGCCAGTGATCGACGCCTGCTCACCCTGGTGCTGGAGGGCTATGGCGGTGGGCCGGTGGGCTTGGACACCCTGGCCGCCGGCCTGGGGGAAGACGCAACCACCTTGGAATCGGTGGTGGAGCCCTACCTGCTGCAACTCGGCTTTTTGCAGCGCACCCCCCGGGGCCGGATGGTGACCCCCGCCGGGCGGTTGCATTTGGGTTGGCCCCCTGAAGGCAACCCGATGGATGCGGCGGCATGAGCGGCCTACTCGCCCTGCTCCTGAGCGTGCAATTGGCTGTTCAACTAGCGCTGGCTCCAGTGGGGGTAGCCCAATTGACAGTGCCCCAGCTGTTTGACCAGGCGCTCAGCGCCAGCCGTAGCGGCGATTTCGCCCAGGCCCTGCCCCTGTGGAACCAGGTGCTGGAGCGGGCCCCAAGCGATGCGGCGGCCTGGAGCAACCGCGGCATTGTGCAGTTGGCCTTGGGCGATCCCCAGGCGGCGATTGCCGATCAAGTTCGCTCGATGGAGCTGGCCCCCGATAACCCCGATCCCCACCTCAACCGCGGCACCGCCGAAGAGGCCCTGGGCCAATGGGCGGCGGCCGAGGCTGACTACCGCTGGATTTTGGAGCACTTTCCTGCCCCAGCGGAGCAAGCGGCCGCTGGGGAACCCCGGGCTTCCGCTCTCTACAACCTGGGCAATGTGCAGGGTTCGCTTGGGGATTGGCGGGCGGCCCGGGCCTCCTTTGAGGCGGCCGCCGACGCCCGGCCCGGCTTTGCCATGGCCCGCTCCAGCACGGCCCTGGCCGCTTATCAGCTCGATGACCTGGCCGGTGCCGAAAGGGAATTGCGCAACCTGATCCGCCGCTACCCCCTGTTTGCCGATGCCAGGGCGGCTCTGACGGCCTTGCTCTGGCAGAAAGGGGCCAAGGGCGAGGCTGAGAGCAATTGGGCCGCGGCGTCGGGTTTGGATCCGCGCTACCGCCAGGGAGAATGGTTGCTGGAAACGCGCCGCTGGCCCCCTAAGCCGGTGGCAGCCCTCGAGCAATTTTTGGCCTTGGAGTCGTGATGCGCTGGCAGAGCCTGGGGCTGGATCAAACCCTTCAGGAGGCCCTGCCCGAGCTGATTCAGCTGCGGCGCCACATCCACCGCCACCCCGAGCTCAGTGGCCATGAGCAGCAAACGGCCGCCTTGGTGGCGGGTGAATTGCGCCGCTGGGGTTGGCAGGTGCGCGAAGGGGTGGGGCGAACGGGGGTGCTGGCGGAGTTGGGTCCGTCGGGGCCCGGGGTGCCCCTGGTGGCCCTGCGGGTGGACATGGATGCCCTGCCGGTGGAAGAGCGCTCCGGCCTGGATTACGCCTCGGTGCACCAGGGCTTGATGCACGCCTGCGGCCACGACATGCACACGGTGGTGGGCCTTGGCGTGGCCCAGCTCTTGGGCACGCTCTGGCAGAGCGATTCCTCGGAGATCCGGGCCCGGGTGCGGCTGCTGTTCCAACCCGCCGAGGAAACGGCGGAGGGTGCCACCTGGATGCGGGCCGATGGCGCCATGGACGGGGTGGAAGCCCTGTTTGGGGTCCATGTCTTCCCAAGCCTGGCGGCCGGCACGATCGGCGTGCGCAGCGGCAGCTTGACGGCCGCAGCGGGTGAACTGGAGGTGGAAGTGCTGGGGGAGGGCGGCCATGGCGCCCGGCCCCACCAATCCACCGATGCCATCTGGATTGCGGCCCGGGTGGTGAGTGGCCTGCAGGAGGCGATCAGCCGCCAGCTCGATGCCCTCCATCCCGTGGTGGTCAGCTTTGGCAAAATTGAAGGCGGCAAGGCGTTCAATGTGATCGCCGACCACGTGCGTCTGCTGGGCACGGTGCGCTGCCTGGACACCGAACTCCATGCCCAACTGCCGGCCTGGATTGAAGACACCGTGCAGGCCCTATGCAAAGGCCATGGCGGTGAGGCCCGGGTGCACTACCGCTGCATTTCCCCCCCCGTGCACAACGACCCCGAGCTCACGGCCCTGGTGGCGGCGGTGGGGGAGGAGCTGTTGGGGCGCGAGCAGGTGCAGTGGCTCGATCAGCCGTCGCTTGGGGCGGAAGATTTTGCCCATCTGCTCGATGGCACCCGGGGCACGATGTTTCGGCTGGGGGTGGCCGGCAAGACGGGCTGCGCGCCCTTGCACAACAGCACCTTTGCCCCCGATGAAGGGGCGCTGGCGGTGGGGATCAAGGTGCTCACCGGCAGCGTGCTGCGCTGGATGGAGCAACTGCCATGAAGGGTCAGCCATGAAGCAGCGCCAGGTTTTGCAGGGGGTTTTGGCCCTCTCTTCGCCGCTCTTGATTGGTTTGGCCTTGGTGGTGCTGTTGCAGCGCCAGGGCAGCGACCGGGTCCAGGCGATTCCGGCGCTGTTGATTGGGTCGGGCTTGCTGGTCACGAGCACCCTCAGCTGGCGCCGGCGCCGGCGCAAGTTGCTGGCCGCCCTGCGTCACGATGAGGTCCATGAGCAACCCTGAGCCCGATCTCAACCGCCTGCGGGAGGCCATCGCCTCTGGGGATCCGAGCCGTTCGATGCCGGCCCTGGCGGGCTTGCGGCAGGTGCCGGCGGACCAGGCGATCCCTTTGCTGCTCTTGGGTTTGGAGCAGGAGGAATTCATGGTGCGCTCCCTCAGCTGCGCCGGGCTGGGGGTGAAGCAGAACGAGCAGGGCTGGCAGGCCCTGGTGGGAGCCCTGCAAAGCGACGACGACGCCAATGTGCGGGCCGAGGCGGCCAACTCCTTGGTGAGCTATTCGGTTGAGCGGGCCTGGCCCCTGGTGCGCGATGCCTTTGCCGCCGATGGCCAGTGGCTGGTGCGTTGCAGCATCCTGGCGGCCCTGGCCGAGCAGGACGAGATCGAAGCTGCCTGGCTCATGGAGCTCGCTGGCATGGCGATCGCCGATGGCGACGGCACGGTGCGGGTGGGTGGCGCCGAAATCCTGGGCCGCCTGGTGGCCGATGGGGTGGATCCGGCCCTGACCAACCAGGCCCGCACGGCGCTCCAGCACCTGCAAGGCGACAGCGACCACCGGGTGGTGGCGGCGGCCTTAAACGGCTTGCAGGCCTGATGGCTTGAGCATTCAGCCTTTCAAACTCTTCCGAATGTCCTTGAGCAGCAGCACCAGGTGGAGGGGATCGGTTGGTGAATTCACAAAGTCTGGGATGAGATGCCAGTAGAAGTTGCGGGCGTTCTCGTCTTCGGCATGTACCAAGAGGCCGCGGCAGCCGATCTCATCTGAAACCAGAGCGGTTCTGGCGACCACATCGGCCAATAGGCCTGCACCGAGACCTTTGCCCTGGTGGCGGCTGTGGACGGCAAGCCTGGCCAGAAGGGCGATGGGCTGGGGATAGCGGCCTGCCCCAAGGCATAGCCGTGGTGGGGCGTCGGCAATCTGGATGCTGGCCATGCACCAGCTGTAGTACGCAACCACCTCTGGGCTGTCTGGGGGTGTCACCACAAAGACGCGACAGGTGCCGCTGCCGCTTGCCTGATGGGCATGCCTTCGCAACCACTGGGTTTGCTCATCCGACTGGCAGCGGAAGCCATCCACCAGATCGGTGCCCACCAGCAGCCGGGGCCGCCGATAGAGCTGGTCAGCCATCGAAGGGAGAGGGTCTGCCCATGAGCTGTTGCAGGCCTTTGAGGCTGCGGGCTGGAGCTTGGTTCATCGTTTCCCAGGCAGCCAGGGCCTCTGAATCGAGCAGAAACCCTTCGCGATCGGCCAAAACGCGCTGGGCGGCTTGGCGCAGATTGGAAATGACGAAATCGGTGAGATCCGTATTGCACGCCGTCACGGCGCGATCAATGAGTTGCCGATCAGCTTCTGTGGTGCGCACTTCTAGGCGCTTGCCGCGGGATCGGGTGGGGATGGCAGCCATGGGCCCCTGGTTCTGTACGGACATTGTACGGCCACTATCCGGCCTTGAGCGGCTTGTCTGCGTAAGTCCTTGCTAAGTTTCGGGAGTCACTAGGGGTGCCCGGCTGCGTCACTGCTGCCCAGGGCTGAGATCACACCCTCCGAACCTGATCCGGGTCATGCCGGCGCAGGGAAGTGAGCTGGACCGTGAAACGAATCTCAGGCTGCGCCCCGCCGGTTGCCTTTGCAGGCACCCCCTATTCGCCGTAGCCCGATCATGCGTAGCGCCTGGATTGAGAAGCGCCGTGGAGCCCCTGGCTTCTCGGGTAACTATTCCCAAATGCACTACGCCCGCCAGGGGGTGGTGACCGAAGAAATGGCCTTTGTGGCCAAGCGGGAAAACCTGCCCGAATCGCTGGTGATGGAGGAGGTGGCCCGGGGCCGCATGATCATCCCGGCCAACATCAACCACACGGGCCTGGAGCCCATGGCGATTGGTATCGCCAGCCGTTGCAAGGTGAACGCCAACATCGGGGCTTCCCCCAACGCCTCCGATCTCGATGAGGAGGTGGCCAAGCTGCGCCTGGCGGTGAAATACGGCGCCGATACGGTGATGGACCTCTCCACCGGCGGCGTCAACCTCGATGAGGTGCGTACGGCGATCATCAAAGCTTCGCCGGTGCCCATCGGCACGGTGCCCGTGTACCAGGCCCTCGAAAGCGTGCACGGCTCGATCGAGAAGCTCGACGCCGATGACTTCCTGCACATCATTGAGAAGCACTGCCAGCAGGGCGTTGATTACCAAACGATCCACGCCGGTCTGCTGATTGAGCACCTGCCCCTGGTGAAGGGCCGCCTCACCGGCATCGTGAGTCGCGGCGGCGGGATCCTGGCCCAGTGGATGCTCTATCACCACAAGCAGAACCCGCTCTACACCCGCTTCGACGACATCTGCGAGATCTTCAAGCGCTACGACTGCACCTTCTCCCTTGGCGATTCCCTGCGGCCCGGCTGCCAGCACGACGCCTCCGACGCCGCCCAGCTGGCGGAGCTCAAAACCCTCGGTCAGCTCACCCGCCGCGCCTGGCAGCAGGACAT
>CANHGA010000115.1 GCA_947460085.1 Synechococcaceae cyanobacterium | reverse complement strand
TCAGCGACCGAGCTCGCCACCAACTCCTCGAAACCGCCCATGGTGATGACCAGTCCCAAGAAGTTGGTGGTGCTTGGCGATAGCGGCGTGCAGGGCTGGGGGGATCCCCGCGAGGGGGGCTGGTGTGAACGGCTGAGGCGCCACTGGATGGGGCAACCCAACGGGCCAGTCGTCTACAACCTGGGCGTGCGGGGCGATGGCTTGGAGCGCTTGGCTGCCCGCCTGGTAGGTGAGGTGGGCCACCGCGGCGAACTGAGGCGTCAGACTCCCCAGGGAATCCTGATCGGCATCGGCCACAACGATGCGGCCCGGGTGGGTCGGGCCGATGGGCGCCAGCAACTCGACCCCGAGGGCTTTCTTTTTGGTTTGAAGCAGCTGCTCGCCACGGCCAAGGCCCTGGCCCCGATCCATGTCGTGGGACTGGCGCCGGTGGATGAAGCCGCCATGCCCTATGCAGAAGTGCTTTGGTATCAACTCGACGACATCCGCCGCTACGAGGCCCTACTGGAGGAAGCCTGCCTCGAGGCCGATGTGCCGTTTTTGCCCCTACTCGATGGGCTATTGGCGAACCCCAACTGGCGGCAGTGGCTCTGTGCTGACGGCCTCCATCTCAATACGGAAGGTCACCGCCAGGTGTACGAACGGATCAGCCAGTGGCCTGCCCTTCTGCAATGGGCCGATCAGGGTCTAGCCGCCGCAGCCAATCACCCAAACCGGTGAGGGACCATTCCTCCCCCTGGGGGACGCCCTAACCCAAGGGAGCAGAGAGCGTAAATGCCCCCTACCGGCGTTTTCATCGTCCAGGCTCCATGGCCCAATCCACCCCCACCAATCCCCAACTTCGCTCACGCAACAAGCAATGGTTCCAGGCCTTAGCCCAGGCCAACCAGTCCAAACAGGCCGAGTTGAGCCTCCACTGGCGCAATGCCCTGGTCAGCGAAAATCTGGCCCTCGTGCGCCAGGTGGCCAACCGCCTCAGTAAGCAGACAGGCCAACCCTTTGAGGAGCTGGTTTCGGCAGGAAGCATGGGGCTGATTCGGGCCGTGGAGGCTTTCGACCTTCAACGGGATTGCGTCCTAAGCAGTTTTGCCGTGCCCTACATCCGCGGGGCGATCCTGCACGACCAGCGGGACAACCATCAACCGCTCAAAACCCCCAGGCGCCTGCGGGAACTGCACCAGCGGGCCCGACGACTGATCGAACAACGGCGTCGCCAAGGCGCAGCACCCCTCGATATCGCTGGCCTCGCCGGCGCCTTGAACTGCCGAATTGACCAACTCGAAGAGGCCAAACGCGTGCAGCGGGCCCTGAACGTGTTGAGCCTCGATGCCCCCCTACGTGGGGGCTATCCAACCAGGGGCGACGGCCCATGCCTGGTGGATCAGATTGCAGCCCCAGAAACCAGCGAGGGGCCCAGCGATGCGCAGCGAAGCTGGCTGGAATGCCAATTGAAGGCCCTCCCGGCCCTGGATTGCGCCCTGCTCCAAGGCCACTGGATCCTGGAGCGCAGCTGGAAAGAGCTTGGTTTCCAATGGCGCATGGACCCCAAGCAAGCCCAAGCCCGCGCTGAAGCCGCCCTCGACCAGCTACGCCACAACCGGCGCCGGGAGGCCCAGCAGCAGGAAACAGGCCATGGCGATGAGGGCCGCAATCGTGGTTTGCAGGCCATTCACCAGTTCATTGGTGAGCCAGCTGAAGCGGTGTTGGCAGGTTGCCCCAATCACGCTTTCAATCAGTGTGGCGAGCAAGCCCACAAGGGACACGAGGAGCCAGCCCATCGCCGTTGGCAGTAGTCCCAGCAGGCCCATCAGCGAGGCCATCAGGGCACTGCCCACCAGGCTTGCGGCGGTGCCCTCCAGGCTGATGGCCCCCTCCGTACCGGGGGGAACCGCTCTAAGGGTAGTGATCAACAGGGTGTGGCGGCCCCAGCGCTTGCCGATTTCACTGCCGAAGGTGTCCGCCAATTTGGCGGCAAAACTGGCGGCAAAACCAACCAGCAACACCGGGGTGGCCTGGGGAGGGAGGAGTTGGGTTGCCAGGGCCAACACGGCCCCGGTGGCCGCCGAACCCCAGACGTTTTCCGGGCCCCGCCGGCCACCCCTGGCTTCCGCCAGACCCCGGGCCTGCTTGCTGCGAAAGCCCAGCTTGGTGACCATCGAGCCCAGGGCCAAATAGGCCACCACGGCCAACCAGCCCCTGGGCCCCAAACTGCCCCAAAGGAGGGTGCCCAGGATGCCGGCGTGCACCCAGCCCGCCTTGGTCAGCAGGGGCAGTCGCTGGGCCAGGGCGATCAACAGCCCATTGACCAACAGGGCAGAGAGCCAGCTCAGCAGGACGGCAGTCAACGCAGGGGGCCTCGCTTGTGTTGCACAGATCTAAGCCAGGCCGCTGAAGTGGCCGATCGCCATTGATAATCGGCTCAAGACGTTGCTGCCGTCATGGTGTTCAACCGCAAGGAAGTTTTCCGCCACGATTTCGGCAGCGAAGGGGCCACGCCCGCGGCAGTTGCGATCAGGCCTGCAGCCGAGAAGGCTGCGGCAGTTCAATCGGCTCCAGCAAAAACCATGGCACCCAAGCCTGGCGATTCCAACCAGCCGCCAGCGCCCAAGGCAGCTGAAGCCCCCTCCAGCACCCTGACGACGGCCGAAGCCATCGCCGCCGAGCTGCGGGCTGCCCAAGAGTCCATGCCAGCGCCGAGCACCGCCACCTTCGCGCCCGACTGCCTCAACCCCGTCAATGCCGTGCCCACGGCCCGCCGCCGCGCCGGCGCGAACCTCGCGGGCTTTAAGACCATGGGTAAAGACATGCTGAAGAGCTGATCTCTCAGCTCCAAGGGGGGCTCTACAGCCCCGCCCGCCAATGGCTGAGCAGCGCCGCAGCTGCTACCGCCGCCGTGGAACTGCGCAGAATCGTGGGTCCCAGGCTGACCGGGATCCAGCCCTTGGAGATGGCCAATTCCTCTTCGGTGGGGCTCCAGCCCCCTTCCGGCCCGATCGCCATCACAACGCCCTGAGCAGAAAGGCTTTGCTGCTCCAGCGCTGCCGCCAGCAAGGGAAGTTCTTCTCGGCGCGTCGTCGCTAGCAGGCCCAGACCCAAGGGCGGTTGGCCAAGGCAAGCTTCGGCTGGCTGCAAGGCCCCCAGTTCGGGAGACCACAGCCGCTCACACTGTTCGACTGCCTCCCGCAGGATGAGATTGCAGCGCTCGCTGTTGAACGGGCCTGGAACACTGCGCTCAGCCTTGAGGGGCGTGAGGCGATCAAAGCCCAATTCACAGGCCATGCGCAGCACCAGCTCACCATCGCGCTTGGGCAAAGCCACCGCCAGTTCCAGGGGCAGCAACGGCCTGGCTTCAGCCTGCAGGGGCCCATCCACCGGTTGATCCAAGACCGCACTTGTGCCGCCCGCAAGGGCTGCGGTCCAGAGATGGCCCACCCCATCACTAAGGGCAAAACGATCGCCCTCGCGCAGCCGCAACACCCGGCGCAGGTAGTGCAATTCCTCGGCCTCGAGCGGCAGCTCAAGGCCCGCGCCCACCAGGCGGTGGGGGGGGATCAACAGGCGACGCAGTTCGCGAACCACTGGCTACGGGGGGAGATGCCGATCGCGCTAGTCGTCGAAGACCGACTCGGGTTGCTCCTCAATCGGCCAGTCGTCGTTGAGACCCCCGATCAGGAGCTCCTCAATCTCCACCACATCCTGGTTGAGCTGGCGCAGGGCATTGATCAAGACATCGAGGGCGAAGCCATCACTGGTGCCCAGGTCAAGCCAGCAGCGGGCCCAGTTCTCCTGGTACTCCATCGGGCCCATGTTGTGCATCAAGGCGGGCATGGCCGCCTGGGCGTCTTCGCTGTCGTAGGCCATCCAGCTCAGCTCGGCGCCCTCCTCATGCACCTGCAACGCCTCAGCGTTGAAGGCGCCGCATTTCCCCAGGAAAAACCAGCTATCCAAGGCCGTTTCCACGTAGCCCCGTTCACCACCGCCGGGGGGATTGGCAAAGCGCAACCAGATCCAGCAATTGAAAGGGTCAAATTCGCGGAAGCGCACCTCCATGGCAGAAACCAAAACAACAAGGATCCCCCTATCAAACACGCCAGGCCCCCAACACACCAGGCATGCTTGGCAGATGCTCGAGCTGCGCGACGTCTCGTACCAAAGCGCCACCGCCGCTTCACCGGTGCTGCGCCAGATCAATCTGCAACTGGCCATCGGAGCTCCTGCCCTGGTGGCAGGTCCGAGTGGTTGTGGCAAAACCACCTTGCTTGAGGTGATCAGCGGTCTGGCGGAGCCGAAGACCGGCTCGGTCACCTGGAATGGGGAAGGGCTCAACGGCCGCCAACGGCGCTGGCTGAGCGGTCTGGTCTTTCAGTTCCCCGAACGGCATTTCCTGGGGCTCAGCGTGGGCCAGGAACTGAAGTTGGGCCAGCGGCGCCTCAGCGCCGACAACGCCGAAGCCGTGCTCACCCTGGTGGGCCTGGGGGGCCTCTCCCTCCAGCAGGCACCGGAACAACTCAGCGGCGGCCAGCAACGCCGGCTGGCCCTGGCGGTGCAATTACTGCGCAACCCCAAGGTGTTGCTCCTCGATGAACCCACCGCCGGCCTCGACTGGAGCGTGCGCCGCGAGATCCTCGATCTGCTCGCAGTGCTTGCAAAAGACCGCATTTTGTTGGTGGTCACCCACGAACCGGAGCTCTTCGCGGGAGTGATCGACCAGCTCTGGCGCATGCACGACGGCATGCTCGCCCCCCTCGAGCCGCCAGGGGCCTGATCAGGGATTCGTACGATGCCTGAGTCAGGGAACGATCCTTTGGGCGACCAGTTGCTGAGAGCTACGGCCGCCGATGGGGGCATCCGCATGGTGGCCGTGACCACGACGGAAGCCAGTCAGGTAGCCCGCCAAAGGCATGGGCTGTCGTTTCTCACCACGGCCCTAATGGGCCGCAGCATGACGGCGGGATTGCTGCTTGCCAGTTCCATGAAGGTGGCCCACGGCCGGGTCAACCTGCGCATCCAATCCGATGGGCCCCTGAAGGGATTGATGGTGGATGCGGGGCGTGATGGCACGGTGCGGGGCTACGTGGGCAATCCCCAGCTCGAGCTGGATCTGGTGCAACCCGTCGATGGCGGCAGCCAGTTCGACTTCAAGACAGCCACCGGCACGGGCTATCTCCACGTCGTCCGCGACCTGGGCGTGGGAGAACCGTTCAGCTCCACGGTGGAACTGGTGAGCGGTGGCATTGGCGACGACCTCGCCTTCTACCTGGTCCATTCCGAGCAAACCCCATCGGCGGTGTTTGTGGGCGAGCAAATCGATAGCCAGGGAGTGCGCTGCAGCGGTGGGGTGTTGGTTCAGGTGCTCCCCAAGGCCGCCCGCGAACCCGCCCTGGTGGCCCTGTTGGAAGAGCGCTGCCGGGAGGTGAGGGGCTTCAGCCAGCGGCTGGCCGAGCACACCACCAACCTGCAGGGCCTCCTGGAAGACATCTTCCCGGACCTCGATCCCCAACCCCTGGAACTGGCAACCAACCGCCAAAGCGTGAACTTCCAGTGCCCCTGCAGCCGGGACCGCAGCGTTGGGGCCCTGCAACTACTTGGCCGCGATGAACTGACAGCCATGCTGCAGGAAGACGGCCAAGCCGAGGTCACCTGCCACTTCTGCAATGAGCATTACGTGGTGGAAGCGCCCGAGCTGGAAGCGTTGATTGAGGCCGTCAGCTAAAGCCCATTGGCCCCTAGACGGGGACGCCTAGGGCCCTAACCGAGCAGCAGCGCTCCCAGGAGCAACACCACCAGGGCGGGCAAGCTCTGCACCTGCACACTGGAGAAGGGGAAGCCCAGGGGAAGGGCTGGAGCCAAGCCCGCCGCCAGCAGACCACCGAGCACCAAGCCCAGGCTCAGCAAGCCCACGCTCCAGCCCACGGCCTTGAGGAATTTGCCGGTGCGGCGCTGGAGGTTGATCACGGCCATGCCAGTGGCCAAGGCCAACAACAACTCCGGCGGTGCCGCGGGCACCAACACCAACAGGCCGAGTAACACTCCTGATGTGGCCAAGGGGAACCAGAGCTCCCGGCCCTGGGGCGTCGCCGCCACCGTGGGCAGGGCCGCCTGGGCAAATTTGGGCAACTGGGTGAGCTTGGGCAGCTGGGGAAGCTTGGGCAGGGACGACACGGCCAATTTCGGGGCCGGGGGCGTCTGTTCGCGCTGGGATGCGGTTTTGGCTGCGGTGCTCACCTTGCCTTGTTGGCGCTCCTTCAAGCGCTCCATCAACACGGCGTCGTAGGCGGCCTCCACCCTGGAGGAGGCCATGGTGTCGCCAGCCACTTCGAGGAGGCGGGCCCGTTTGGCGGCCTGTACCTGATCAAAACTGGCATCGGCCGTTATCCCCAAGCGCTCGTAGGGACCCGGGGAATCGGCCGGTGGCGATGGGGAATCGGAGCGTTGGTTCATAGGACCCCACCCTATCGACGCCTGCCCGGCAACGGGCCGCTCTGCGGACCAATCAACAAACCAATCAACACTGCCCCTTAAAACAAGGGCTCACTGTTTTGGTAACCGTCGTCCTGCTGAAGGTGGCGGCAGGTCCGTTCGGCCTCGGCCAAGAGCAGGCGCTG
>CANHGA010000114.1 GCA_947460085.1 Synechococcaceae cyanobacterium | reverse complement strand
CAGCCAGGCAATCGCCAACCACGACACAACCAAGGCAGAAAGAATTCCAACCAGGAGGGGGCCCAACCCACCGGCCATGGGCTGATCCAAGGCATTTTTGAATTCGACCAAGCCCGCCAGGGTGATCGCCGGAATTCCGAGAAGGAAGGAGAAGCGCGCCGCGTCACTGCGCCGCCAGCCATCGAAGAGGGAAGCGGTGAGAGTGCTGCCGGATCGCGACACGCCAGGAATCACCGCCAGGGCCTGGGCCACCCCCACCAGAACGCCGTCCCAAGGACGCACCTCAGCGAGGACCCGGCGGCGACGGCCCAGCTGCTCGGCCACGGCTAACAGCACGGCCATCACCATGGAAACGATCGCGATCGAATGGAGACTGCGCAGCGGCGAATGGTCGTAGTCGGGGATGAACTTTTTGATCGCCAAGCCAACGACCACGATCGGCAGAGTGCCAAGGGCAATGGCCAACCCCAGTCGGGCGGAGGGATCCTGCCAATCGCCCCTGCGGCTGGCGTGGAGAACAGCCCGGCCCACCTCCAGCAAATCCCGACGGAAGTAGGCCAACACCGCAACGATGCTGCCCAATTGGATGACCGCCGTCACAGCCACGCCGGGATCTCCCCAGCCGAGAACCATCGGAACCACCTTGAGGTGGGCCGAGCTGCTGATGGGCAAAAATTCCGTGATGCCCTGCACAACCCCCAGCACCAGGTAGTGCCAGCAGGCTTCCCACACCCCCAAGGTTGGATCAGCAACCAGATCGGTCATCGCGCAGGGCTGGGTCAGGCCCACGACCCTATGGCCAAAAGGGGAGGCCGCCATGCCTCCCGGACCACCCTTTAAGGTTGGTCAACTTTCTTTACATCCGTGGTTGCTGGGGCCCGCCCCATCCAGCTGGCCTCCCCGCTAGCCACCGCCTCCCAGGCTCCCTGGCTTGGCGAAGGCTGGCTTGCCATGGCCAGCGGCCTGCTCGTCACCCTGCCGGTCTTTTTGCAGGCCCCGTGGGTACGGCTCGCACCCTTCAGCGCCGTGCTGTTCACGGTTCCGCTCCTGGCGATTGGCCTTGGGCTCGGCCATCACAGTGATCAAAGGCTGCGCCGTGCCGGATCCCTGCTGGTGGGCTTTTGCGGCAGTTGGCTGGGCGGTTGCCTGTTTTGGGGCTGGTTCCGCCTGCATCCGATCTGTCACCTCCCCCTAGAAGCCTGTGCCCTGCCCCTCGCCCTTACTGGCCTGCAAGGACGTTGGCGCCTGGCCTGCGGCTTTTATCTCGGCTCCTTACTGGGTACCGCTGCCACCGATGGGGCCATGGCCCTCAGTGGGGTGATGCGGCTCTGGCCTGAAGTCTTGAGTGCTAGCCCAGAGGCGGCACCCCAACTGCTCCAGGCGGCGGCAAGGCAGGTCCTAGAGCTCCCATCCCTGCTGCTGGTCAGCGGCTGTGCCCTGGTGCTTGTTCAGTTGTGTCGGTGGCTTTGGCAGCAAGGGGAGGTGGGCAGGATCACCAGCTCGGCCCTCGCCACCACCCTGGCTGTTGACGGCCTGTTTTTGGTGGCAGCGCTGGCAGCACCCCGACTGAGCGGCCTGATCTGACGATCGACACGCCTCATCTGAAGATCTGCAAAAGGCTGGCGGATCGAGGTCCGAGATTCCGTCCCGCATCTGTAACGTTGTTGGATGAGTGGCTTTGCCACTTCCCGTCCTGGATTCTCCGGAGTGTCGCGATGAAACGGCTGGTTGCCTGGCTGATGAGTGGGGTCGTGATGGCCGGCCTTCTGCTGACCCTGCTGCTGCCGAGCCCTGCCTTCGCAGCTTCGGATCTGCGCAACATCGCCGACGACAAAATCGCCGAGCGGGCGGGCAAGGTTGACCTCAACAACTGCTCAGTGCGCCGCTTCCAGGACTATCCCGGGATGTACCCCACCCTGGCCGGCAAGATCGTGCTGGGCGGCCCTTACAGCAGCGTTGATGACGTGCTGGCCCTGGACCTCAGCGACCGTCAGAAAGAGCTTTTCAACAAGTACAAGGCCAACTTCACCGTGACGGATGCCTCCATTGCCCTCAACGAAGGCGATGACCGCATCAATGACGGCCAATACCGCTGAGCCCTAAGCTCCCGTCCACGTTGAAAGCCGTCGGAGCCTTCCGGCGGCTTTTTTAGTACCGGCCCTTTGCCGGAACGCTGCAACCCCGATGCCAAACAATTGGGACGTGGTGGTTGTCGGAGGCGGAGCCGCCGGCCTCATGGCCTGCCTGGAACTCCCCGCCCAGCTGAGGGTCTTGCTCCTAAGCAAGGACAATTCACCTCGCTCGGCCAGCCGGTGGGCCCAGGGCGGCATTGCCGCGGTCACCAACAACGACGACAGTTTTTCCAGTCATATCGCCGACACCCTGGAGGCAGGGGCAGGTCTTTGTGATCGCTCCGCCGTAGAGCTGCTGGTGCATCAGGCCCCTGGATGCGTATCCAGGCTGCTGCAACTGGGCATGGCCTTTGATCGCGATGGCGACCAACTCAGCACCACCCTGGAGGCCGCCCACAGCCATCGGCGCGTGCTGCATGCCCAGGACCGCACCGGCGGTGCCCTGGTTGAGGCCCTGGAGAGGGAGGTGCTCAAGCGCCCAGGCCTGGAGCAGCGCAAAGGGGCCGTTGCCCTCCAACTCTGGGTGGAGGGTGGTTGCTGCAGGGGCCTCCAAGTGCTTGAGAACGGCCACTTGGATTGGCTGCGGGCTGGGGCGGTGGTGCTCGCCACCGGCGGCGGCGGCCACCTGTTTGCCCACACCACCAATCCGGCCATGGCCAGTGGCGATGGGGTGGTGATGGCCTGGCGGGCGGGCGCCAAAGTCAGGGACCTGGAATTTGTCCAGTTCCATCCCACGGCCTTGATGCTGCCTGGAGCTCCCCGGTTCCTGATCTCCGAAGCCGTGCGCGGTGAAGGGGCGCGGTTGCTCGATCGCCAGGGGAACAGCCCCGTGGCCGATCTGGCCGGCGGCGATCTCGCCCCCCGCGACCAGGTGAGCCGAGCCCTCGCCCGCAGGATGAAGGAGCAGGGGGTGGACCACCTCTGGCTCGACCTCCGGCCCGTGGGGGAACACCGCCTGAACCAACAGTTCCCCACGATCCTGGGGCGCTGCCGCGAACTGGGCCTCGAACCCACCCAAACCCCCATCCCCGTGGCACCTGCCGCCCACTACTGGATGGGGGGCGTGGCAACAAATCTGCAAGCCGCCACAAGCCTGCCCGGCCTCTATGCCATTGGGGAGGTGGCCTGCACCGGGGTGCATGGGGCCAATCGGCTGGCCAGCAATTCCCTGATGGAATGCCTGGTCTTCGCCAGGCAATTGGGCCAAATCCAGCTGGAACCGGTGGCCCCAGGGGCCCAGGCCAGCGCGGCGGACCCCTGCCAAATCGACCTCGCCATCGACGGGCTCTCTAGCGCCCAGCTCGATGATCAAATCAGCCGCCTGCGCGACTTGTGCTGGCAAGCCGCCGGGGTCGAACGCTGGGGCCACGGCCTTGCAGGGGCCCTGAGAACCGTTCAACGCCAACGCCAAGACCTGGAGCACCAACCCCTCTGGCACCAGCTCCACCAACTCCAACCAGGCCGTTCAGCCCGGCTCAGCCCCGGGGCGGTGCCCGTGCTGAAACGGCTGCACGACCTGCACGTGCGGCTCGACCTGGCTGAATTGCTAATGGAAGCGGGCCTGTTCCGGGAAGAAAGCCGGGGGGGCCACTTCCGCATCGATGCCCCCGCCAAACAACCCTTCTGGCAACGCCACAGCGTTCAACAACGGGGCCAACCGATCCGAACCACCTCCCAGCTGGCCTAGAGGGGCCCCGCTGGCTTGAAGCCGCTCGTTTCGGCGAGTTTGGCCAGCGGCTTAACGCCGGAATCGAGCTTGCCATCGATCTCCCAGGTGGGGAACCCTTCGATCTTTTTGGTATCGCAAAGGGCCTTCTGGCTGTTGCGACCATCGGCGGCGCATTCGATCACCCGGAGCTTCGAGGCGGCTTCCCGGCCAAACAGTTCCAATTGCTCGTGGCAGTGGGGGCACCAATAGGCGGTGTAGAGGGCAGCCCCACCATCCGTGAGATGGTCGGCCAGGGCTACGGCCTGGGGGGTGCTGACGGTGGTCACGACCGGAGCCACCCCCGGCTCCGTCACCACGGCAGGTCTGTTGGCCGATGCCGCCCAGCCCAGGCCGACCAAGGCCACCACAAAGGCAACCAGCACCCCGCGAAACACCACCTGGCCCCGCTCTTGCCAATCACCGCCGATCAGGCTGAGCACAAACAGGGCGCTACTCAGCAGCGCCGACAGGATGCAAAAGGGGCAGCAGTCGTGGATGCCAAACACCATCACCCCCACGAGCACCCCGCTGAACACGGCCATGCCGGTGCTCAATAGGAAGAGGCCCCACCAGCTGGTTTGGCCTAAGGATGTCTCGGCCTCCCCGGTGAGGACCAGGGGCAGCACCGCCATCAACAAGACAGCCCCGTAGGCCAAAAAGCCAAACAGGGAGAGGGGTTGGCCAAACAGGCTTCCCCAGGCACTGGAAAGGACCTTCTCGCAGCCGTTACAGCCGAAAAAGGCGTCCTTCGAACAGCTCAGGGCCCCCAACAGTCCCCATTTCTTGAGGGTGATCGAGCCCGTGTCGATCGCACCGATGGTGGCCAACACCGCCATCGCCACCCGAATCCAGCGGTTGCCCCCGGGCTCGCCCCGGCGACGGTTGGAACTCAGGCGCTGACTGAGGCGGGTCGAAGTCACAGGGGGGCGTCCGTTAAGCGGACCAAAGCATGACCTGAATTGTGGCAGCCGTTCAATGGACTGCCATCCCAGTCGCACCCATAGGGTGGAGGCATGGCTTCCAGTGATATGAACAAGCCCACCGTCGCCTTTGCCCACCTGGGCTGCGAAAAAAACCGTGTGGATACCGAGCACATGCTCGGGCTACTCGCCCAAGCCGGCTACGGCGTGAGCGCCGACGAAAGCGAAGCCCGGGTGGTGGTGGTCAATACGTGCAGCTTCATCCAAGACGCCCGGGAGGAATCGGTGCGCACCCTGGTGGAGTTGGCCGAACAGGGCAAGGAATTGATCATTGCTGGGTGCCTAGCCCAGCACTTCCAGGAGGAGCTCCTTGAGTCGCTCCCTGAAGCCAAAGCGATTGTGGGAACGGGCGATTACCAGCACATCGTGAGCGTGCTCGAGCGGGTCGAAGCCGGCGAGCGGGTGAACCAGGTGAGTGCCAACCCCACCTTCGTGGGCGATGAGAATCTGCCCCGCTATCGCACTACCAGTGAAGCGGTGGCCTACCTCAAGGTGGCTGAAGGCTGCGACTACCGCTGCGCCTTCTGCATCATCCCCAAGCTGCGCGGCGACCAGCGTTCCCGCCCGATCGAATCAATCGTGGCCGAAGCCCAAACCCTGGCGAGCCAAGGGGTTCAAGAACTGGTGCTGATCAGCCAGATCACCACCAACTACGGCCTCGACATCTATGGAAAACCCCAACTCGCTGAGCTGCTACGGGCCCTAGGGGAGGTGGAAATCCCCTGGATTCGGGTGCATTACGCCTACCCCACAGGCCTCACCCCCGAGGTGCTGGCTGCCTATCGGGAGGTGCCCAACGTGCTGCCTTACCTCGATCTGCCGCTCCAGCACAGCCACCCTGAGGTGCTGCGCGCCATGAACCGCCCCTGGCAAGCCGACGTGACAGCGGGCCTGCTCAAACGAATTCGCGAGCAACTTCCTGAAGCTGTGCTGCGCACCACCTTCATCGTGGGCTTTCCCGGCGAGACCGAGGAGCACTTCGAGCACCTGCTGGATTTCGTGGCGGAACAACAGTTCGACCACGTGGGGGTGTTCACCTTTTCGCCAGAGGAGGGCACCGCCGCCGCCGATCTCCCTGATCAAGTCGACCACGAGGTCGCCCAGGAGCGCAAGGAGCGGCTGATGGCCCTGCAGCAACCCATTGCCGCGGAGCGCAACGCCACCTGGGTGGGGCGCATCGTCGACGTGTTGATCGAGCAGGAGAACCCCAGCACCGGCGAAATGCTGGGCCGCTGCAGCCGCTATGCCCCTGAAGTGGATGGGGAAGTGCGGGTGATGCCTGGCGAAGGCGGCCTTTGCGCTGCCCCCGGAACCCTGGTTCCGGTGCGCATCACCGCCGCCCACACCTATGACCTGGTGGGGGTGGTGGTGGGCGCCAAGGCGATGGTGGAAGGCGCCCTCGCGGCGCGGCGCAACGGGGCTTGAAACCCCAGCTGCCAAGGCCCCAGCTGCCCATCTTTTGTACGGTGCTGCAACGGCTCAGGCAGGGGCAGCGATCCACGTTTTTGGTGGCCTCCGGGCTCAGCACGGCCGGTTCCTTTGCCGGCCTAACCGCCAAGGGCTGGCTGTTGATGCATGGCAACCAAAACCCCCTGCTGCTGGCCCTGCACTTCGCCATGCTCACCCTGCCCACCCTGGTGGTCAGCGGCTGGGCTGGGGTGCTCACCGATGAGGTTGGCAGCGAGCGGGTGCTGATCCGGGCCCAGTGGGGCTTGTTTGTGGCGGCTGTTCTGGCCGCCATCGCCATTCCGATTAGCCAGGGAGCCATCCAGGCGATGTTGTTGCT
>CANHGA010000113.1 GCA_947460085.1 Synechococcaceae cyanobacterium | reverse complement strand
CACACCCCGCCGCAGACCCGCCGCCGGCAACACGATGGGGCAAGGCTGCAACTCGCGACAGAGCTCCTGGCGCAGCAATTGTCCCTGGGCTGCCAGGCCAGGGTCGGCGCGGGTGGGGGGCTCAGCCCCCACCCGCAGCGGCAGGCCACTGCGCCGCGCCAAGACCCCCGGCGGCAACCGATCGAGGGCCAGCTCGCCCAATCGCACCTGAAACAGCACCTCAGGCCCCAGCTGGGTGATGCGGTCGCGCTGCAGGCGCTCGGCCAACAACAACTGCAACTGCACGGTGCTGAGCAGGGTCACCCCCAACCCGGCCAGCCCATAACGCAGGGCGGCCCTAACGGCTGCGAGGCTGGCCATCGGGAACAAAGACATAGCCATAGCCCCAAACCGTTTGCAGATAGCGGGGGCGGCCGGGATCGGGCTCCACCAGCTTGCGCAAACGCGACACCTGCACATCCATGCTGCGGCTGTCGATGTTCGACTCTGGCCCTCGGGCCAGCTCCACCAGCCGCTCGCGCGAGAGGGGGCGGTGGGGATGGCGCACGAAGGCGGCAAGCAACGCGAATTCAGCGGAGGTGAGCACGGTGAGGGCCTCCGCCTGATCCAGGCTGGGACGTTCCAAGGTGCGGGCCGCCAAGTCGAGCACCTGCTCACCGATCGACACCCGTTCGCCATCGGCCAGGGGTGTGCCGGCTGGCAGGGCGACTCGACGGCGCAACACCGCCTCGATGCGGGCGGTGAGCTCCCGGGGCAGGAACGGCTTGGCCAGGTAGTCGTCGGCGCCCTGCTCAAGACCGATGATCCGGTCCACCGGGTCGCCCTTGGCGGTGAGCATCACCACCGGCAGGTCGTCACCGGCATCGCGGAGGCGCCGCAAAAGAGTAAGGCCGTCAGCGCCGGGGAGCATCAGATCGAGGACCACCAGATCGGGGCGCTGCCCCCCCAGCCGTGCCATCAGCTGGGCCCCATCGGCCAGGCAGCGCACGTCATAGCCCTGGTCGACGAGGTAGGTGCCCACCATGCGCCGCAGTTCGGGGTCGTCATCGACCACCCAGATGCTCTGCCCCAGGGCCATCTCCTCGCCATGCCGGAAAGATCTGGTCACAGCTTGCCCGGGATCTGGCCACAACGGGCTGGATGGGCCTACATAGTCTGCTCCCATGTGCATCCCCACTCCCACCTCATCGCCGCCCATTCCACGGTGTAACCGTGCTGCGGGCGCCCTGACTGGTGTCTTGCTGCTGGCCCTAGTGGGCAGTGCCGGATTGCCGAGCCGGGCGGCAGACGAAATGCAGGACTACCAACAGCGACTGGGCCAGCTGTTCCGGCAACTCGATCGCAACGCAGATGGGCGGCTGGAGCGCGATGAGGTACGCAGCAACGCCTACCTACAGCGTCATTTCGAGCGGTTGGATCGCGGCGGCAAGGGTTACTTAGTACCCAGCGACTTGCGCTGAAGAGAAGTGATTCTGGCTGCTCAAGGGTTCAGCCCCGCCTGGTCCGCCACCACCCGCACCCGCTTGGTGGCGGTCACGATCCCCTTGGGGTGCACCAGCAGCACGGCCCAGGTTTGGTCGCCAGGGGTGAGCGGGGCTTGGACGGTTTTAAACAACCCTCCACCGCCCAGGGCACCAAGCTGGAAGCTGGGGCTGGCCAGGGTGTTCACCTGGGAATCGGTGAGGGCCGACAGCCCCCCAGCCAAAACGGCCCCATCGAGCGGATCGTCAAACACCACATCCACGTCGTAGCGCTGGCCCGTGAGGACCGCATCGGGGATGAGCAGGCTGACGGGCAACTGGACACCGGCGGAATGGAGCAAGGATTGCTCCTTGATCACCCTTTGACTGTTAATCCGAGCGCCATCACTGCTGAGGGCAAGCAGCTGCACCGCCTCAAAGGCATAGGTATGGGGACCCTGCTTGCGACTGCCCACCACCTTGATCTGGGTGGTGGCGGTGCCATCTTTCAGCGGAGCCCCTGGGCTCACCAGCCATTGGGCATCGGGGAAGTCCTTGAGCAGGCTGCGCCGCCGCAAACCCACCAAGGTGGGATCCAAACCAGGCCCCGCCTCCAAAACCGCGGAGAGCTCGCCGCGGCCGTTGAACGCCCGCTCTAAGGCCTGCAACTGGAGCGCTGTGGGCGCCTGGGCCGCTGCGGCAGCTGCAGTCCAGGGAGACGGCAGGAGCCCGGAAGCCCCCAAGGCCAGCACGGCCGTCGCCCAGGCCCGCAGGCGGAACCGGGAACCCAAGCGAAAACGCGGCATCGAGCCTGGTGAAACGGCTTTTAAGTTAGGCCGGCCCCCAGGCTTTGCCGATGCCCCGGCTCTTGATTGCTGCAAGTGGAACCGGCGGCCACCTCTTTCCGGCCCTCGCCGTAGCCGAGGCCATGCCAGTGGACTGGCAGGTGCAGTGGCTGGGCGTGCCCGATCGACTCGAACGGCAGCTGGTACCCAAGAGCTATCCCCTCCACACCGTGCGCTGCGGTGGCCTCCAGGGCAAGGGTTGGCGTCAGGTGCTCAGCCTGCTCCAGCTGATCCAGGCGATCCAAGCCGTGCGGCGCCTGATTCGCCGCGAACACATCAGCGCGGTGTTCAGCACCGGGGGCTACATCGCCGCCCCGGCGATTTTGGCGGCCCGCTGGTGCGGGGTGCCCGTGGTGCTGCATGAAAGCAATGCCATGCCAGGCAAGGTGACCAGGCTCCTGGGCCGCCATTGCACCCGCCTGGCGATCGGCCTGCCCCAGGCGGCCCAGCGGCTGCGGGGATGCGGGCCCGTGGTCACGGGCACCCCGGTGCGGCAAGAGTTTTTGAACCCAACGGCCCTGCCCGCCTGGGTGCCCCAGGGCCAGGGCCCCCTGCTGGTGGTGATGGGCGGCAGCCAGGGGGCCGTGGGCCTCAACCGCATGGTGCGGCCCCTATTCCAGGCCCTGGTGACAAACGGGGTGCGGGTGGTGCACCTCACCGGTAGCAACGACCCGGAAGCGGGCCAAAGCACCCTTGCGGGGGTGGTGGAACGCCCCTTCTCCGACGAGATCCCAGCGCTGCTGCACCGCGCAGACCTGGCCATCAGCCGCTCCGGAGCCGGCAGCTTGAGCGAACTGGCCGTCTGCGGCACCCCAGCCATTCTGGTGCCCTACCCCGCCGCCGCCGACCAACACCAGGAGGCCAATGCCGCCGCTGCAGCTGCCCTGGGGGCGGCCGTGATCGTGCACCAACACGCCCCAAAATCCCCCGGCCTGGGGCGCACCCTCTGGCGCCTGCTTGGCCCCCGGCTGCGCGGGGCCGCCACCCCAGCCGATCCCCTCGTGGCCATGGGAGCCGGCATGCAACAACTCGCCCAGACCAAGGCCGATCAACAGCTGGTGCAGCTGCTATTGCAACTGGTGCCCCAGGGTTCAGCCCCCTAAGCCAACCCCAGCCGCCCCCCTTCCTCGGCCAAGGCCGCCACCAGGCGCCGATTGTTGCGGCGGGATTGGTAGCCCAGGCGCAACCAATGCGCACCGAGTTCGGGGAAGGAACGGCAATCCCTCAGCAGGATGTGGTGACGCTGCTCCAGGGCTTCCCTCAGGGGCTGCAGGGATTGGCTGGAGCGGATCAGGAGGTAGTTGGCCGCCGAGGGCATCGGCACCAACCCAGGCAGGCGGGCCAGCTGCCCAGCCAGCCACGCCCCTTCCGCGGCAACCCAGGCCTGGGCCCGGCCGCACCAACGCCCATAGCGCGCGGGATTGGCCAAAACCCCTTCCCCCAGGCTCGCCGCCAGGCCATTCACCGGCCAGGGGTCCCGCCAGCTCGCCCAGCGCTTGAGCCGCTCCGGACTCGCCAAGGCATAGCCCAAACGCAACCCCGCCACCCCATAGAGCTTGGTGAGGCTGCGAATCACGATCAAATTGGGATAGCGACTGAGCCAGGGAATCAGCGACTGGGCTTCCCCTCCAGGCACCAGCGGCAAAAAGGCCTCATCGCAGATCACCAGCCGATAGCGCTCAAGCAGGGGCTCGAGCGAAGCGCAACTCCACAGGCGACCGGTGGGATTGTGGGGATTGGTGATCCACAAAACCGCCCCCGGGGCCGGCGTTGGCAGGGGCTGGGGGAAGCCCGCCGACCACTCCAGCTCCAGGGGCTGGGGGATCACGGCCCCACCCCAGCAGCGCAGGGCCCGGCCGTAATCGGCAAAGCCGGGCTGAAAGACCACGCTTGGCCCCGCCGCCGCCGCGTCCCGCGCGGCCCAGGTCAACAGCTCAGAGGCACCATTGCCCGCCAGTACAGCGCCGGTGGGCAGGCCATGCAAACGGGCCGCCGCCCCACAAAAGCCTGCGTAGCCCCGATCTGGGTAGACCCGCCGGGCCGAGCCAAAAGCGGCAGCCATTAGGGCAGCAGCCATTCGCACGGAAGGGGCAAAGGGCACCAGCGAGGCACTGGCATCGAGGAGGTCGGCCGGTTGACAGCCCAAGCGCTGGGCCACCGACGCCACGTTGCCGCCGTGGCACTCAGGCATCGCAGCAGCAGGATTCACAGCAGCAGGACCCGCAGGAGCAGCCATCGCAGCAGGCTACGAACCCAGCCCGAGCCAGTCCTGTCGCCAGGTGAGCCCAGAGGCGTTAAAAGACGACCATGACCAGTCCCGGCCCCAGGCTCAGTTTGATGGCCCTGGCCCTAGCCCTGCTGCCCGTAGCGTCAGCGTGGGCTGGCCCTGAAGCCTTGGTGCGGCTGCTCGAGTCAGGCCGCTGCAAGGGCTGCCAGCTCAGCGACGCGGATCTGGTGCTGGCCAATCTGCGCGATGCCGATCTGCGCGGCGCCCAACTCCAGCGGGCCAATCTCAGCCAAGCCCAATTGGATGGGGCAAACCTGGGCGGAGCGAATCTGCAATTCACCAGCTTGGTGGGAGCCTCCCTACGCGGCGCCGATTTACGCGGTGCCCTGCTCACGGGCAGCGATCTTCGCCAGGCCGACCTCACCGGTGCCCTGCTCGACCAAAGCGCCCTCGCCAACGCCCACTGGCAGCAGGCCAAGGGCATTGCCAATGCCCAGTTGAGCTACGGCCAACTGCACAATGCCGGCGTGCAGGCCCACCAAGCCGGCGAAGCACCGGCAGCGGAGAGCTGGTTTAGCGAAGCCATCCGCCGGCAACCCGAGGCCGCCGTGAGCTGGGTGGCGCGCGGGATCAGCCGCGGCCAGCAGGGCAAGGACGACCTCGCCGCCAATGATTTCCGCTATGCCGCCACGCTCTACGACCAGCAGGGCGAAGCCCCGATCGCCAAGCAGTTGCGGGATGCCGCCAACCGCCTCACCCAGCCAGCCGCGAAGGAGGCGCGCGCCAACGGCATGGGCGGCCAGGTCCTGGGGGCCGCCGCCGCGGTTGTCCAGCTGCTCGGCCCCCTAGCTGTGAAGGCCCTGCTCCCGATCGGTCTTTAGGGGGCTGGGACCATCGCTAAGGAGCCCCCTGGCCCAGCCACTGGCGGGCCGGCATGGAGGCGGGCTGGTAGCCGTAGCCATACACCCCACCCGATTCATCGTTGATCACCTTGGGGGTCACCATGATCACCAGCTCACGCTTGCTGCGATTCCGCCCCGAGGAGCGAAAGAACTGGCCCACCAAGGGGATGTCGCCCAGGATCGGCCATTTGGTCACCGTGGCAATGTCCTGGTCCGAAATCACACCGGTGAGGATCAGGGTTTGGCCATCACGCACCCGCACGGTGCCGGTATCCAAACGGCGCACACTGAGGATCTTAATCAATCCGCAACCATTCACATCTTGAGTTGACGTAACGGCAGAGATCGCCGGCGAAAGAGTAAACGTCACAAAGCCATTATCATCAATTTTTGATGCCCGCGCCCCAAGGGTCAGCCCGGCCACACCAAAACTTGGCGTGCACGTAATCACGCCGCCGGTATTGCTTCCCGTGGCCTGGTTGGAGGTATAGGCCGTAACCTCATTGGTGCCCACGGTCACAAACGACTCGTTCGCCCGGGGCCGCCCAATCGAAGCTGTAGATAGGGCACTACTAGAAGCACCGGCTCCCCCTGCACTGGTGGCCGCAGCCACCTCAGCCCCACCGGCAATCTCCTCAGAATTCTCCGAAAGAATGAGGGTCGGAGAAGCAAGCAATTTCGTACTGGTAGAAACAATTTGCGCCCTCAAATAATCAATAAATTGCCCCTCGCTGGGCTGGCCAATGGGCGGCGTCGTCCCACTGGGATAACCATTACCAAAGGACCCCAAGAACCTACCCGAATCATTCACAATATAGTTATTGCCGAATTTAAAAGCGAAGCTATTAGCGATGGACGTGTCATTATCGAGATTGACATCCAGGATTTTCACTGACAGCGCCACTTGGCGTTGCCTGAGATCCAGCTGCCGCAGGTAATGCTCGGCCACCGCAATCAATGGGGCATCGCCAATCAAGGTGACCGTGCCCAGCCGGGGATCGGTGGTGGCCTGCAGGCCCAGCAAGGGACCCTGTTTGGCCCCGAAGGATTCCACCGTGGTCTGCGCCGTCGACTGGGTGGTTTGGGAACTCGGCGCCGATGACACCGCCGCCGCCTGGGCCACCCCCTGGGTAACGGAGGTGGTGATGGTGTTGATCTTGGAGACCGTGGCCCCCAAATTGGCGAGATAATCCGCCGCTGAATTCGGCGACACCTGATTGAGGCGATACACCTTCGAGAGCTGGGGAGCGAAGCTTCTGCCCGCAATGCTGGGGCCGGCCATGATCAGATTTCCATCCACCTTCCCCTGCAAGCCCGCAGCCAGCAACACGGAATTCAT
>CANHGA010000112.1 GCA_947460085.1 Synechococcaceae cyanobacterium | reverse complement strand
CGTCGCTGCGCAGGGCGGCAAAGGCGAGGCCATTAGAAAAGATCTGGGAAACGGTGAGATCATCGGCATCACCGTTGAAGTCGATGGAGCTGCTGTCGCCGCCGGAGTTTGGATCTCCCCAGGAGACGACGGAGCCGTCATTGCGCAGGGCGGCAAAGGCTCCGAAATTGCGGAATTCTTGCCCCGTGTACCCAGGGAATGTCGCAGGGATCTGCCCGGAAATATATGTGCTGTTCGTCATTGGTATTCTAGAGCCCCAGATCCCTTCCTTGTGACTATCGACCGATGACTTGGCTTTATGGCGGTATGGGGGTATGGCTTCGTTTTTTAGACACTCCTTCTCGCTTTGCGAACGCAAGCATCGCTCTAGCAGCAGCCCCTCAACTCTGTGAGAGGCCTGCACTTAGGTATTGCCGTTATCGGGGTGGACAGCTAACGACTGCTGGCGCCCTTGGCTGATCCGCGAACGGATACAGGCCCAACTCCACACTTGGTCCTGGTCATCAGTGCGGCCGTGGCACCGCTCTTTGGAAACGCCTCGCCGTCCTGCGGTTGTAAAGGTTGACAACGCAAATTCCAAGCCCCTCGGAAATCCGAGGGACGCTCGGGTGGTCTGCCACACTCGCCTGCCTTCTCACATGAGCTTTGAAAGCATCGCTGTAGCGATGTAGTACCAATCTCCTCAAGCCCTACCACTGATCAGTAAGTAGAGGTGACATCGTCCCTGGGAGAGGGTCTGATCAGTTACGAGTAAAATTAGAAGTCTGTCGACTTTTGCTTTCGGCTCGCCATCGTTTTGGGGTGAAAGTGTCTGTGATTGAACCAGGCTTATTTGTGTTCCGAGTCTTGGCAAATGGCTGGATCGCTGATGGCTAACTTGGCCGATGATCGTAGCTAGGTGATGGGGATCATTTGCCCTGGCTTTAACCATCAAGACAGAGATGTCTGATCGGGTTCCTGTTCTGATTCTGTGGAGGATGCGTTAGATTGTAGGCAGCTTTTGACTGCTGGCTCGTGCTTTTAAGGCACTTCGCAGCTATCTATGTCTGCCTGGCCGATTTCAGGGCGGCCCTGTTTGGCAGCGGCTTTGGCTGTTTAGGTGAAATCCAATGGAGCCATCGTTGAGGTGGTGGTATTTGGTGTGGAAGCGCTGCTGGAGCGGAAAGTGAAAGCAGCAAACTGCTGAGTTGTCTCCAAGATTTTCTGGTTTGCATCTTGACTGCAATTGCACGGCACGGATGTTTTTCTGGGGCGGGCTGAAACTGCGGACGGGTGAGCTGGGATCCTTTGCTTGGTCGAACGCCCCCTGTTGGATTCGAACCAACGACCGGCTGCTTAGAAGGCAGCTGCTCTATCCGGCTGAGCTAAGGGAGCAATGTGGCGCCGACGCCAGTGCTTCAGCCATTGTGCCAGCGACGCTACAGGGGGCCCCTAGAGTGGTTGGCTGCTCAGCTTGTGCTCCATGGCGGCCACCCGGCTCACTGATAGCCAGAAAAGCGAGCTGGTGGCTCGTTATCGCGATGGGGCGGCCAGCCAGGAGCTAGCCGAGACCTATGGCTGCAGCATCAACACGGTGACCCGCGTGGTGAAAGCCACCTTGACTGCCTCGGACTACGAGCAGCTCAAGCAGCAACGGGCCAGGGGTGGCAGCAAGCCCCCCCAATCCAAAGAGGCCGACCCCAAGGCAGCGGCGCCTGAGGAGCCTGAATCGCAACCGGAGTTGCAGCCAGAGCCCCAGCCTGAGTTGCAGTTAGAGCCTCAGCAGCCTGTGGTGGTCGAGGCTGAAATCCAACTCGAACTTGCAGCCGAGCCCGAGCCTGACCTCACCCTTGAGGCCCCGGTGGTTTTGGCCATTGCCGATGCCGACGACTTCGCTGACGACAGCGATGGTGACGACTGTGATGGCGTTGATGCAGAAGGCGACGACGCTGATGGCGACAGCGATGACTTCGTTGAACAATTTGTAGCCGTGCCCATCGCCCTGGTGGGGCACAGCTTCCAGCCGGTCCTGTGCCAACCCCTGGGTGATGCGGCTTTGCCAGCCAGCGTTTACATGCTGGTGGATAAGACCGTTGAGCTCCAGGCCAAGCCCCTGTCCGATTTCCCCGAGCTCGGCCAGCTCCCCGCCGAGGAAGAAGGGCGCCAGGCCCTGATGGTGTTCGCCAACCCCCGCCAGGCCAAGCGCCATTGCGGTCGTACCCAGCGGGTCATCAAGGTGCCCGACACCCGCATCCTGGAGCGCACGGCCCCCTATCTGGTGGCCCAGGGCATCACCCGGGTGGTGATGGAAGGCAGCCTCTATTCCCTGCCCGGCAGCTGATCGCCCTGGGGCATCAGCAGGGCGGCCGTGCATCCGCCGCTGACCACGCCCACCACTAGCGCCAGCCCCACCAGGAATCCCGTCGGCAGGGGTGCGGTGCGGCTGGTAGCCAGGTTCAAGCTGGTGCGTTGGTCCAGGTTTTGGGCCCCCAGGCACAGGATCAGCAGCAGCATCCCCCCGCCCACCAGGCTGGAGAGCAGCAATCGCAGGCGCACAACCACAACCATCGGGGCCATCAACGAGCCAGCCAGCCCTGAGAGTTTGCCTGGTTAGGTCGCCTCCGTCTCGCTGACATGGAGTAACGCGTAAAGCTCCCGCTTGCTGTGGCCGCTGCGCTCTGCCAAAGCCTTGGCTGCCTCCTTGCTGCCCATGCCCCCTTGCACCAGCGCCTGTAGCTCCAGGCGTAGGTCCTGGGGATCCCAGATGGGCTCGGCTTTTGGGGGCGCGCCCCCGAGCACCAGGGTGCACTCCCCGAGCGGGGGGGTCTGGCGGAAGTGCGCCAAGGCGATTGCCACCGTGGGCCCCACCTGCTCCTCGTGTTTTTTGGTGAGCTCCCGGGCTACCCGCAGGGGCCGATCGCCCAGTACCGCCAATACATCTTCCAGTAGATCAACAAGCCTGTGGGGCGCTTCAAACAGCACGACGGTGCGCTCCTCCCCGGCCAGCTCCCCGAGCTTTTTGCGCCGTTGACTGGCCTTGGCTGGCAGGAACCCCTCAAAGCAAAAGCGGCCACAGGGCAAGCCGCTGCTCACCAAGGCGGTGGTGACGGCACTTGGCCCTGGAATGCAAATCACCGTGCGGCCCTGGTTTCGGGCTTCGGCCACCAGGACTTCGCCTGGATCGGAGATGCCGGGCAGGCCGGCATCGCTCACCACCGCAATCGCTTCGCCGGCATCCAAGGCCGCCAGTAATTCGGGGATCCGGGCCGTTTGGTTGTGGGCATGGAAGCTCACCAGCCGGTTTTTGATCCCTACGCTGTGCAGCAGCAGCCCGCTGCGGCGGGTGTCTTCGCAGGCGATGCGCTGCACACCGCTGAGCACCTGGCGGGCCCGGGGGGAGAGGTCGGCCAGATTGCCAATCGGTGTTCCCACCAGATAAAGCACGCCGGCGGCGGGTTCGGTGGCTTGCACGGCACGCGGCTCCTGCACAATGCTGCTTCCAGCCCCCCCATGATGCCGGCTCCCCTTGCTCTGCCCTCGGGCATCGGCCTTGAAGCCCTCCTGGCGGAGTTAAGGCGCTTGAGTTGGGGCGCTGCCGACATCCTCCTGGCCTATGGCCGGGGTGAGCAGCCCCCCTACGGCTTTGCCAAGGCACTCAGCGTCGACGATGGCGGCGAGGGCCCTGTCTCAGCGGCCGATCTGGCGGTGAACCAATGGCTGCTCGATGGCTTGGGCGCCGCCTTCCCTGGTGCCGATTGGACCCTGCTCAGCGAGGAAACGGCCAAGGAGCAGCTGGCTGACCTGCCAGCCGGCCAGGGTCTGGCGGCCGACTGGTTGTGGATCCTCGATCCGCTGGATGGCACCAAGGATTTTCTTCAAGGCAGCGGCGAATACGCGGTGCACCTGGCCCTGGTGCACCGCCAGCAGGCGGTGCTGGGGGTGGTGTTGCTGCCGGAGCTGGGGGAGTTGTGGTTTGGGATGCTCCCGGCGCTGATGGGATCCGCAGGGGAGGCCTGGCGGGAAAACCGGGCGGGCGAGCGCTTCCCGGTGAGCTTCAGCAACCGCCAGGAGCTTTCTGAGTTGGTGCTGGTGGCGAGCCGCAACCACCGCGACCAGCGGTTGGAGCATTTGCTGGCAGCGCTGGCCCTGGGCGACACCAAGGCGATTGGCAGCGTGGGCGGCAAGGTGGCCACGATCCTGCGCGGGGAGACCGATGTCTATATCTCCCTTTCCGGTAAGAGTGCGCCGAAGGATTGGGATATGGCCGCCCCCGAAGCGGTGCTGCGGGCGGCGGGCGGTGCCTTTAGCCATGCCGATGGCAGAGCCCTCACCTACAACAACGGCGATGTCCGCCAGGCGGGCTGCCTGATCGCCAGCCATGGCCCCAGCCACCAGGTCCTCTGCGCGAAAGCGGCAGCGGCGCTGGCGGTGATTGATCCGGGTTTTGCGCCCTAAGTTTTGCGCCCTAAACAAAAAAGCCGGCCCCCGGGGCCGGCTAAGGAGAGTGGAACCGCTGGCCTGATCAGGGCTTGGTCAGACCGGGGCGGCAGCTTCAGCCTGGGGTACACCGCGCAGGGTGAGGTTGATGCGGCCGCGGTTGTCGATTTCGCGTACCCGTACGGTCACCTGGTCGCCCACGTTGACCACGTCTTCCACCTTCTCCACCCGGGCTTCTGACAGTTGGGAAATGTGGATCATGCCTTCCTTGCCAGGAAGGATTTCCACAAAGGCACCAATCGGGATCACCCGGGTGATGGAACCCTGGAACACTTCACCCTCACTGACGCGACGGGTGAGGCCTTCGATGATGCGTTGGGCTTCTTCAGCGGCAGCACCGTCGTGGCTGGCAATCGTGACGATGCCGCCGTCCTCGATGTCGATCTTGGTGTTGGTGCGCTCGGTGATGCCCTTGATGGTGCGGCCACCGGGACCAATCACCGTGCCGATCAGTTCCGGATCGATGCGGAAGCTGAGCAGGCGTGGGGCGTGGGGCGACATGGTGTCGCGGGGCTTATCGATCGCCTCGAGCATCTTCTCGAGGATGTGCAGACGGGCGGGGCGGGCCTGGTTAATGGCCTCAGCGATCGTGGCCATCTCGAGGCCGGTGATCTTCATATCCATCTGCAGGGCGGTGATGCCCTTTTCGGTGCCAGCCACCTTGAAGTCCATGTCGCCGAGGAAATCCTCGATGCCCTGGATATCGGTCAGGATCCGCACCTCACTGCCTTCCTTGATCAGGCCCATGGCGGCGCCGCTCACGGGGGCCTTTAGGGGCACGCCCGCATCCATCAAGGCCAGGGTGCTGCCGCACACCGAACCCATGGAGGTGGAACCGTTGGAGCTCAGGCACTCCGACACAACCCGCAGCACGTAGGGGAAGGATTCCTTGCTGGGCAGCACCGGTACGAGGGCCCGCTCAGCCAGGGCGCCGTGGCCGATTTCCCGGCGGCCAGGGGAGCGCATCGGCTTGGTTTCGCCGGTGGAGTAGGGGGGGAAGTTGTAGTGGTGGAGGTAGGTCTTCTCGGTGGTGGGGTTGAGATCGTCCATCTCCTGGGCATCGCTGGGGGTGCCGAGGGTGGCGCAGGAGAGCACCTGGGTGAGGCCGCGCTGGAACAGGGCCGAACCGTGAACGCGCTTGGGCAGCACGCTGGCGGCGGCGCTGATCGGACGCACCTCGTCGAGGTTGCGGCCATCGACCCGCTTGCCGTCTTTGATGATCTGCTCGCGCATGAGCTTCTTGGTGAGGCTCTTGTAGCTGTTGCCAAGCACCTTGCTGTTGCTACTTGCGGCCACCTTGATGGCGTCGCCGTCTTTGAGGGCAGCGATCTTTTCGCCCACCTGGGCCTTGATGGCATCGAGCTTTTCATCGCGCTCGATTTTGGTTTGGCTGAATTGCTTCAGCACCTCGCCAATGCTCGTACCGCATTCCTTCTCGAGGAATGTGGGCAGAGTGGCATCGTCTTGCTTCTCCTCGGGGAACACCTGCTCGATGCCGAGTTCCTTGAGCAGGTTTTGTTGGGCTTTGATCAGCTCGCCCACGGCCTCGTAGCCGAAGTCGATGGCTTCGATCACGTCGTGTTCGGGCAGCTGGTTGGCGCCTGCCTCCACCATGATCACGCCGGAAGGGGTGCCGGCCACCACCAGATCCAGCTCACTGCGCTCGATTTCGCGGAAGCTGGGGTTGAGCACGAAGTCGTCGCCCAGCAGGCCCACCCGCACGGCGGCCATGGGCCCATAGAAGGGGATCTTGGCCAGCAGGGTGGCCATCGAAGCGCCGGTCACGGCGAGCACATCGGGTGGAACCCGCTCATCGAGCGACAGGCAGGTGGCCACGATTTGGATGTCATCGCGCATCCAGCTGGGGAAGAGCGGCCGCATGGGGCGGTCGATCAGCCGGCAGGTGAGGATCGCCCGCTCGGGGGGACGGGCTTCCCGCCGGAAAAAGCTGCCAGGAATGCGACCGGCGGCATACAGCCGCTCTTCGTAGTCGCAGATGAGGGGAAGGAAGTCGATGCCTTCACGACCTCCGGAGCGGGTGGCGGTGACCAGAACAGCGGTATCTCCGCACTCAACCATCACCGAACCCCCCGCTTGGGGAGCGAACCGACCGGTGGTCAGTCGGATCTCCCGACCATCGAAGGAGATCGACTGAGTTTGTCCTTGCACTTGGGCTTATGTCCTTTTGTTTTCATTTCCCATTCTCGCATCCGGCCTTGACGCCCCTGGAAAATTCCGGTTTTGGTGTGGGTTCTGGCTCCTGTTTTGGCCACTAAAAAGGGGCCTTATGGCGCCTTAGCGCCATCAAAAAGGCGCCTTGCGGCGCCTGTGCCCTCCCGGTGGGGGAGTGATGCAGGTAGGGATCAGATCGATCAGAAGGATCAGAAAAATCCAATCAATCGCAGCTGACTACCAGCTGGACTTCACAACGCCGGGGAGCTCACCTTT
>CANHGA010000111.1 GCA_947460085.1 Synechococcaceae cyanobacterium | reverse complement strand
TTTCTTGAACCAGGGATCGGGAAATTGGATCGAAACCCGCTCCAGCTGGCCTGGGGGCAGGGCCGCTAGCCACTGCTCGAGACTCACATTGGCGTTGCAATAGAGGTAGTGCAGATTGCCTAAGCCCAGGGCCTGGCGGTCGGCTTCGGCGGCCTGCACCAGGGGCTGGCGGATTTCCACGCCGAGGTAATTGCGCCCTGGCTCCTGCTGGGCCAGCTCCAGCAAAAAGCCGCCGCGGGCGCTGCCGATGTCGAGGTGGATCGGCCGCACCGGTTCTCCAAAGAGCTCGGCCGGTGGGGGCAAAAGCAGCGGCCGTTGGTGGACCCGACTGAGCGGGTTGACGTGCTGGCGCATCAGGCTGGATGGTCGCTCCCATGGGGCACCAGGAAGGCCCAGCTGGCGGTGTAGCCATGCAAATGGGTGCTGCCGGCGACGGGCCCGATTTCGCCATTGCAGAACGCGCCAGCGATGGGAACCTCGGCAAAGGCCTCCCGGCAGGCGCTCACATCCCCATCGCGCTCGCCATAGAGCCCCTGGCCCCGGCCCAGGCAGGCAAACACCAGGGCGGCCAATGGCGCGGGCTGCTGCAGGCGCTGACGCTCTAGGAGTTGGCGCAGTTCCTGGCGGGAGGTGGTGCCATCCCGCAATTGGAATTGCACCTGTTGGCCGGCGCGCATGCGCTCGGCCACGGCCACGGCCCCATTGCGGGGATCGATGCCGATCAGGTTGCGCACCAAGAAGGCACTGCTGTTGCCGGTTTGGCTGGCTGCCAGGTTGAAACTGCTGCGTCCGACGCCCAGGAAGAGGGAGTTTTTGGCCAGTTCCCGTTCATCGGCGCTGAGGCTGCTGAGGATCGACTGCAGGGCGGCCACCGGGCTATGTCGCTTGCTGCCTTCGCTCACCTCGAGCACCACATTGCGCTGGGCTTGCTCCACTTCGAGCACCGGGCCGATGGGACGGCAGCCCTGGGCCACCAAGGGATCCAGGCGCCAACTGCCGCCGATCAGGCAGCCCACTGCTCCGGTTTTCACTCCACCGTTTCTCACGCCGCCAGTTGTCACGCCGCCCTGCTGATCAGGGCCATGGCTAAACAGCAGGGAGCCATGGGAGGCACTGTGCTGGCCGGCGATGCCCCCCAACTTGGCGGCCTGGGGACAGGCGTAATCCAGGCCACTGATCAGGTCGTTGATGGCCGGGCAGCTGGGATCGACCAACAGCAGCATCGAGGGCATGGCTGCTAGCTCGTCCCCTGGCGCTTGGAGAAGTTCTTGCCAGGGTTCGGCGGGCCCATCGAGGTCGGGAAGCTCGGCCGTGTCGATGGCAAAAGGGCGCAGCTCGGCCCCTGGGAGCCGCAGCAGGGTGACGCTCATGGCCGGCGCATGCTCGAGTTCGTGGGGCTTGCCGGCGCCATCGGTGCCCACGACCCCGCCCCCCACACAGCCCAGCCAGTGCTTGGACTTCAGTTCGCTTTGCAGCAGGGGCAGCAGGCGCTGCAGGTCGCTGGCGTAGCTGGCGGAGGCAAACACCAGGGCCAAATCGGCTGGGCCGCTCCCCTGCAATTGCTTGGCAATGACGTCGACGGCCCCTTGCAGAGAGGCTTCCGTGGCAAGGGCAGTGCGGCACCAGGGGGCCTGGGCACTGGAGCCTTGCAGAAACGCCAACCAGTTCGGCAGGGGAAACGCAGCCATGGTTTGACCCTATCTCCAGCCGGGGGCCGCGGATAATGGCGTCTTACCGAACCACCCCCGTGCCCGTCGCTCTGCCAGAAACGCTTTACCGCTCCCTGGTGTGGCTCGACTACCGCTTGGCGGTTGTGTTCAGCCTGGGCTTGCCCCTGGTGTTGTTGATCTGGGCAGCGGTGCGCCGCGAGGGCGCCTTGGTGCGCTTGTTGCAGATCTATTGGAAGGTGGCCAGTCTGTTGCTGATCAGCACCCTGCTCCTCGCCAACCAGCGCCCCTTGGGTTTTGTGCTGGTTTTGGTCGGTCAACTGCTGTTGATCGGGGCGGTGTGGTTTTGGGTGGACCTCAACGAGGAGCTGGCGGATCTGCCCCCCTGGCGAGCGCTGCCCCTCACGGTTCGGATTTGGCGCTGGAGCTTGACCCTTTGGGCGTTGGCCGGGGCTTTGTTTAGCCTCACCAGCCTCGCTTGCCTGGGCAAGGCGGCGATGGCGGGTCCCCGCTGTTCCGTCTGGCTGCAGGCCCCCCAGGGCCTCAATGACCAGGTGACTGGGCTGTTTGGCTTTGTGTTTGGTGCCAATTGGACCGCCACCATCGCCGGCTTTGTGGGCTATGTGGCCCTGGTGGCCTACGTGGTGGGGCTGCTGCAGTGGCTGCTGGTGCGCTTGCCCAAGCAGGGCAGGGTGGCGGGGGAGTTTTGATCAGCGCTGGAGAGTCCCTGTGTTGAGCCAGTCGTTGAGCCAGTTGGAAGCGATCAGTAGCCAGCGACCGGATCGGGTGTTGCGGCTGGCAGGGCTTTTGGCTGGCGAGCCCTTGGAGCTGTTGATTTTCCGGGGGTTCTCCAGCAGCACCACCCATCCCACCGCCTTTGATCCCGACCAATCAGCCCTGCCAGAGGGTGCCCTGATTCAAACGGCATCGCTGCTGGCGGGCCCCCTCAACCCCGCCGCTGAGCAGGTGTTGGCCGGTCCATCCGATCCGGACGTTTTTTTAGAGCCAGCTGCCTGGCTCTAGCTGGGTTCTTGACCTGGTCGCTCTCGTCATCAGGCTTCCAGCACGCCCACGCACCGGCCACACAGGGTGGGGTGGTTGCTGTGGCTGCCGATGTCGCTTTCGTAGTGCCAGCAGCGCTCGCATTTCTCACCGGCCGCTTTGGCGATCTGCACGCCAACGCCCCCTTCTGTGGCTTCGGCCAAAACCTTGTTTTCGTCCAAAACCGTGGTTTGGCTGGGTTCCATGGCCAGGCCAGAGACCAGCAGCCAATCGGCCAGGTTGTCGACCTCAGGGTGGCTGCTCTGCTCCAGCCATTGCAGGGCACCGCGGAGCTCAGGGCTGGTTTCGGGGCCTAGCTCCAGGTGCACCTGGGCCTCCAGGGAGGCGCCGAGATCCCCTTGGCTACGGCACTGCTCGAGCTGGCGGTTGATCTGGGCCCGGAGCTCGAGCACCTGGGCCATGGGCGTTTCGAGATCGGCGGCTGCCCACTCCGCCGGGGCAGTGGGCCAGCCCCGCTCAAACACCGACTTTTCGGCCACCGGGTAGGGCAGGTTCTGCCAGATGTCTTCGGCCATGTGGCACAGCACCGGGGCGATCAGGCCGGCGAGCCGCTCCACCACCAGGGCCAGCACGGTTTGGCAGCTGCGCCGGCGGTGGGCATCGGCCGCGCTCACATAGAGGCGGTCTTTGGCAATGTCGAGGTAGACGTTGGAGAGGTCGACCACGCAGAAGTTTTGGAGGGCCTGGAAGAAGCGGTAGAACTCGTAGCGCTCGAAATCGGCGCCCACCGACGCGATCAGCGACGCCGTGCGCTGCAGCATCCATTGATCGAGCAGGGGTAGGTCGGCGTAGGGGACGGCATCGCCGCCTTCGGCTGCGGGTTTGGGGTTGAAGTCGTGGAGGTTGCCCAGCAGGTAGCGGGCGGTGTTGCGCACCTTGCGGTACACATCCGAGAGCTGTTTGACGATCCCCGGCCCCAGGGGCACATCGGCGGAGTAGTCGACCGAGCTCACCCAGAGCCTCAACACATCGGCGCCATAGGCGGGCTCCTGCTTTTCGTTCTTGCCGCCTTCCACCAGCACCGCTGGATCGACGACATTGCCTAGGGATTTGCTCATCTTGCGGCCCTTCTCATCGAGGGTGAAGCCGTGGGTGAGCACCCGCTTGTAGGGGGCGTGGCCGTTGACGGCCACCGAGGTGAGCAGGCTGGATTGGAACCAGCCCCGGTGTTGGTCGGAGCCCTCCAGGTAGAGATCGGCGGGGTACTGGAGCTCGGGTACCCGGGGCGTTTGGCCCCTGATCCCGCCCAGGACCCCGGCCCAAGACGAGCCGGAGTCGAACCACACGTCCATGGTGTCGGTGCCCTTGCGCCAGTGCTCGGCCTGGTTCGCATAGGCCTCCGGCAACAGCCCGGCCTCATCCCGTTCCCACCACACGTCGGCGCCGTGCTCGGCAATCAGGGCCTGGATGTGGCTGAGGGTGGCTTCGTTGAGCAGCACCTCGCCGGTTTGGCGGTGATAAAAGACCGGAATCGGCACGCCCCAGGTGCGTTGGCGGGAGATGCACCAGTCGCCCCGCTCGCCCACCATCGATTCGATCCGGTTGCGGCCGCTGGCGGGCAGCCACTCCACCTCGGCAATGGCAGCCAAGGCCTGGCTGCGGAAGCCTTCCACGGAGGCAAACCACTGCTCGGTGGCCCGGAAGATCGTCGGTTTTTTGGTGCGCCAGTCGTAGGGGTAGCGGTGCTCGTAGCGGTGTTCCGCCAGTAGGGCCCCGGCTGCTTTGAGGGCCTCGATGATCGTGGGGTTGGCGTCCTTGAGCACGTTGGTGCCGGCAAAGGGCCCTGCCTCTTCGGTGAGGTTGCCGGCCTCATCAACGGGGCAGAGCACGGGCAGTCCGTACTTTTTGCCGGTGTTGAAGTCGTCCACGCCGTGGCCGGGGGCGGTGTGCACCAGGCCCGTCCCGGTCTCGGTGGTGATGTAGTCGCCGCCCACCACCACCGGGCTGGTGCGCTCCAGCAGGGGATGGCGGTAGAGGATCCCCTCCAGTTCGGCACCTTTGACGCTCAGCAGCGGCTCCAGCTGCAGGCCCAGGCTGGTTTGCAGGCTCTCCACCAGATCGGTGGCGACCACCAGGTAGCGGTTGCAGGCACCTTCAGGGCGGGCCTGGCAGATGGCGTAGCTGAGGTTGGCGTTCACCGACACCGCCAGGTTGGCGGGCAGGGTCCAGGGGGTGGTGGTCCAGATGGCCACAGCCAGCTGGGCGCTGGTAAGCCCAACGGCAGCCAGCTTGTTGGCGAGCGCCTCGGGGAGCTGGTCCACCGCAAAGGCCACATACACGCTCGGTGAGGTGTGGCCATCGGGGTATTCGAGTTCGGCCTCGGCGAGGGCCGTGCGGGAGCTGGGGCTCCAGTGCACCGGTTTGAGACCCCGGTAGATGTGGCCAGCCAGGACCATCTGGCCAAACACGCCGATTTGGGCGGCTTCGTAGTCCTTGTGGAGGGTGAGGTAGGGCTGCTCCCAATCGGCCCAGATGCCCCAGCGCTGGAACCCCTGCTTCTGGCCTTCCACCTGCTCGAGGGCGTAGGCGTGGGCTTTTTGGCGCAGGCTGATCGGGGTGAGGGCTTGCCGTTCGCTGCTGCCCAGCCCTTGGAGCACCTTCAGCTCAATCGGTAGGCCGTGGCAGTCCCAGCCGGGGATAAAGCGCGCTTTTTTGCCCTGGAGCAGGGCGGTTTTGTTGATGATGTCCTTGAGGATTTTGTTGAGCGCATGGCCCACGTGCAGGGCCCCATTGGCGTAGGGGGGGCCGTCGTGGAGGGTGAAGCTCCCGCCGGGGTTGTGCTGGCTGAGCCGCTCGTAGAGCTGGGTTTCGGCCCAAAAAGCCTGGAGCTCGGGTTCACGCACCTTGGCGTTGGCCCGCATGTTGAAAGGCGTCTGCAGCAGGTTCAGCGTGTCCTTGTAGTTGGCCGGAGTGGAGGCGGAGCTTGCGGACACGTCGCCTGGGGCATCAAACGGGGATTATCCCGCCTGGTTGTCGTCAGCTGCTTGGATTAAGGCCTCAACCTCCACCAGCGAGCTCACCACCATGGTGGAGATCTCCGTTGGGGGCGTCTCTGGCCGGATCCAGCGCTTGGTGGTGGTTTTGGGTTGCCTTTGGGCTCCGACCCAACCGCCCAGGCCCCTGGCGGCTGTGCCGACAAGGCTCGAGAGCTTGGCGGTGGTGGCACCCAGTTGTTGGAGGCTGCTGCTCCAGCGCTCGATCGAGCCCAGCCGGGTTTGCTCGTCGCCCGTGAGCTGGCGCCAGCGGCCCTGGCCCACTTCCAGGCCCAGGCGGCCGATGAGTAGCCCTCCGCACAGGACAGCGAGCATGGGGGCGCCGGTGAGGCGATCACGGCTGCTGACAACCACCAGGCCCAGCAGCAGCATCACGGCCCCCCAGGCGGAGTCGCGGGGGCGGCTCAGCTCGGTGGCGAGCAAGGGCAACAGCAGGATCGCCAGACCGACCAGCAGGGCGGCCAGGCCACCCAGGGTGGCAACCATGGTCTTGGACGTGGATGGCCCCCATTCTGGCCAGGCCTGGGGTCGGGTCCTTAGAGTCGGGCCCTGCCCATCTGGCGGAATTGGTAGACGCGCTGGTTTTAGGTACCAGTGGCTTAGGTCGTGGGGGTTCAAGTCCCCCGGTGGGCATCCGCAGTTTCTTAAGTTGCAAGCACTCAATGGGTCTACGGACTCGTTTGGCGCAGCTCTTCTCGGTGACTCTGTTTGGGGGTGGTTATGGCGCAGGTTTTGGAATGACACAGGCTCTGACTGGCGTCTCAACTCCTGCCGCAGCACCCTCTGGTGGGCTGGATTCTGCTGACTTCGCCCCAGCTGGCTCGCCGTTGCCACGCTCTGTTCCGAAGGAATTTCTCGATCCGCCAGCCGCCTGGAATCCAACGGTGGCCTTGTTTTTGGGGGGCTATGCCTTGGCCGCCCTGACCATCTGGGGCTGGTTTGTGGGCCAGTGGCCCTTAGGTGTGCTCCTGGCCACGGGCTTTTTGGCGCTCCACCTCGAGGGCACCGTGATTCACGATGCCTGCCATAACGCTGCCCACCCCAACCGCTTCTGGAATGGGCTAATGGGCCATGGCGCGGCCTTGCTGCTGGGTTTCAGCTTCCCCGTGTTCACGCGGGTGCATTTGCAGCACCACGCCCATGTGAATGACCCCAAGAACGATCCCGACCACATCGTGAGCACCTTTGGCCCCTTGTGGCTG